>QYYE01000037.1 GCA_003589585.1 Candidatus Bathyarchaeota archaeon | reverse complement strand
CAAGCCGTAGTACTGGTTTGTCTCTTTAATAGCGACAACAAAGATGCCGTCAGCTAAGCTTACTGGTTCAGATCCAGGAACGTCAGCGTGTGTATCTGCTATCGGTAGTTTCCAAGCTTCTTTAAAGATAAGTTGTCCTTCTTGCCCTGGTTTAATGCTTATTGCCCAGAACACTGGATTTTGCTCTGCAAGGCCGCCTGCCCAGTTAGTGTTGCCGCCAAGAATTCTGTCTTGACCAACAACAGCTTGTACTCCTCCTGGCAAGCCTTTGGGTATGGTTACGTTCCAGTCAATTCCTTTCGAAGCGTTGAATGTAATTCCGTGTGGTCTCCAACGACCCGCATAGTACTCAGCTACAGCGGCTTGATTTGGATTAGATAGGTAGTAGTCGCGGTAGGTCTTGTAGACAGCAGCGGTTGAGTTCCACATTGTCATCCAGCCGTTTGCAGTGTTGATTGTATATACTAGAATTTCGCCGTTTGGACCAACAACTCTAGAGCCTGAAGGCATACCTGTAATTGAGTATTCCCAGCGTCCAGTGAAGGGGTCATACGCATTCCAAGTGCTGCCAACAGTCGTCCACAAGTAGGAGAATGCACCGTACATGTTCATAGTCTTCCAATACATTATTTGGCCAAAAGCAAGTCGCTCGTTGTTCCCAAGCACTTCAGTCCAAAGTTCCTCGCCAGTGTGAAGGTCAACTGCAACAACTTCCTGCTTAACAGAAGTACTGCCGAAAGCAGACATAGCAAACTGGTTTGGATGCTTGTTGTAGAAGAGGACGCCGTTCATTATTACTGAACCGCCCCATTTGCCTTCATAAGCGTCACCGTGCTCATAGCTGATAGAGTCAATGTTGTATGCGTTAGGATCTGTTTCTCCGACAAGACCACCCTCAGCTAGCTGCTTTGCCCACAGCATGTGAGGAGTCTCGGGTCCCTGGTTGAAAGGAGCATACCTAACGTAGGATACGGTGTTTAGCCAGTTTCCAGCGATAGATGACCACTCCCTAAACTGTGCATTAATCGGCCTAGACCAGTACTCAGATGGCAATGGAACTCCTGGGTATTGTTCTCTTGGCTCTTCAGTGACAATCAGCGGGTACTTTTCACTCTTGCTAGCTTTCATTACTGTGCCTTTTGGTGTGCCGGCAGCGGTAACTTCGATTTCTTGTTCAGGGAAGTTTGTCTCCAAATAGTAGGTTCCTACCATTGTTGGGACATAAACTGTGCCGGTCATTCCTGTAGTGTCAGTTGTGAATGGTCCGAGAGTTTCGGTTGTGCCGTCAGGTTTTGTGACAGTAACAGTTACTTGATACCAGCCTGGTTGAGGCCATGCCGTCGCGTGGGTGATGCCGGTCGTAATTAAAGTTTCTTGACCGATACCAACCGGGTTAGGCATAGAACCAATGAGCGGGAAAGTGTTTTTTGATGTTTGTGCTGATGTGGTTTGCATGGTAGCTAGTGGTATAGCAATAGTTGTTACTAGAGTTATAGCAATCAAAATAGCCATAGTCTTTTCTTTTAGGGTTTTCATTTTTTTTCTCTTCCGTTTTTTTATACATCAAGAGTTGATGTACTTAAAAGAATACCTGATTAGCGATTATTTAAGATTTTCTGCAATTAGTATCTTATTAAAAAAATTAGAATTAAGAGACGCAAAACTTATCCCAGGCATAAAAGAGGGAAAAACTTAAGAGCTTTTACTAGTTCATCCCAAGAAAGACACCAATCAGTTAAAACAAAGTAGAGCACATGCAAATTTATATATGGTTTGCTGAGGCTCTGGATTGCACAAACTTAGGAGATAGAAATGCAAGTCACGATGACTATGGCAACCATCGTGAACATTCTTTCTCCAGAGCCCATTCAGCCCAAATTGACCATGCAAAGAGACTAAAAAAGGGGAAAAGAGTTTTCTGCCCATAAAGTCGCTATGGTCGTTTCCTTATCATCAGCGCTATTAGGATTGTTGCTACAGCGATTGCCACAATCATGCCAACTGATAGCGGCAAGAAGTATACTTCAGCCATTGAAACTGGTGCTGGAGTAGGCGCTTGTGTTGCTTCAGGTGCAGGGTCAGCTACGAAAGTAGTTTGTGCAAATGAAGGCCAGTAAGACTTAGAACCTGCGAAAGTTGCAATAACAGTATAAGTACCATCGATATCAGGCTTCCAAGTGTAACTAAACATGCCAGTTGAGTCACTTACAGCTGTACCGATGTTTCTAAAGTTACCGTTTGCATCGATGACATCTATTGTTACTTCGACACCTGTGACATCCATCGGGCGTGGTTTTTGCATGTAAACGTACTCCATCCAAGCGCTCATACTATCGTCAGAGACTGCAGCAACACCATTTGGGAAACGAGCAGCAACTTCACTTTGCTTTACACCTGCAGATACGTCAATAACAGTACCTCTAATTACCACAGACTTGCCAAGCTCAACAGAAACGTCTGGAGCAGTAACGGCAGTGGCACTTGGACCTTTACCAATAGAGTAAATGCGCCCATCATACGAGTTAAACATTGCTATTACACCGTCTGCGATAGCTGGTGTAGCACCCCATTCTGTTCCACGGATGTTTATGTCAAAGACTTTTTCGCCAGTTTCAATATCAATAGCAGTGAATGGTGCACCGCGTGGCAACGGGTCAACTGGAGAGTGCTCGCAATGTTCTAAGTATATCTTTCCGTCAGCAATGAATGTAATCCTGATAGGCCAGTTATTACCCCACAAGATTTCGTTCTGATCGTCGTACGAATCATATGTCCACAAAAGTTGTCCTGTTTGTACGTCATAGGCGTATAAGGTTCCGCCCCAGTTTCCTGCAAAGAGTTTGCCGTCATAAATGACATCCCATCGGTTACCAGAAGCATAGCCGTACTGGTCCTGATAGTTCTGTGAAGCAGATGGTCCCCAGAGTTTCTGTCCAGTGGTGAGACTAAAGACCCATTGTTGTGTTGTTTCCTGTGCAGCTATGTTAAAGACGCCATCTTTTACGCTTGCATCTTCAATGCTTACGTGAGCATTCGCTGGGAATGCGTATGTTGTATTGAACAGTATTTGTCCTTCTTGACCTGGTTTTGTACTTATAGCCCATATTGCAGCGGGGTTAGGCGCGATGCTTCCTCTTGCAAAGTCGGAGCCAAGTATCACTCCGTCTCGGACTTTACGCACTGCGCCTGGCAGAATTCTTGCTCCTGCCGGTTGTCCACCTAAAGTCTTAGTCCATTCAATGCCTAAACTTCCGTTAAGTGTCAGCCCAATATATTGCCTAATCCAGCTGCCACGAGATGAGTCGATGTTATAGTTTGATGATACTTGTCGTCTATGTCCTTCAACTACTTTTGTGGAGTTCCACCAAGTGATTGTGTTTTGGGCTAAGTTGACGTTGTATCTGTAGATTTCGCCGTTTGGACCATATACGTTAGTGCCTGCAGGTACATCTGACATGCTGTAGACCCAGCGTCCTGTGAGGGGATCAAACGCGTGCCATGTGCTGCCTGCAACTGCCCACAAGTATGCATAGACACTGTGCTGATTGAATTGATCGAAATAGAACACTTGACCAAAAGTCAATCTACGGGAAACTCCGTCCGGGTCAATGAGCTGCCTTGTCCACAATTCTTCGCCTGTCTTCAGATCAACAGCGGTAACTTCCTGTTCAACTCTTGTTCCACCATCAGATTGGTGTCGATTGTAGAACAGTATTCCTTGAATGATTACTGGGCCATTATTGCCTGTAGAGCCCCATCTGCCTTCATAAGCATCTCCATGGTCATAGCTATGAGGACCGACTTCTATGCCTCCAGCAAGACCGCCTAGTACTAGTGGTTTATTCCATAGAATGTGTCCAGTCTCTGGTCCTGTTGTGTAGGGAGCAACGCTGGAATGGGGACTAGCTTCTGTTCCTCGTACGTATGCAAGCCAGTTTCCTGCAATCGTATTCCACTCCCAGAACTGTGCATTTATGGGACGCGACCAGTATTCGGTTGGTAGTGGATAGCCGGGATGCACTGGTAATGGTTCTTCCTGCACAATGAGTTTCAGTGGGTCACTGTCGCTAGCTAGCATCGTTGTACCTGCAGGAGTACCATATGCAGTAGTGGTTATGGTTTGTTCAGGATAATGAGTCTGTAGAGTGTAGTTGCCGACCATTGTTGGTACATAGACAGTGCCTGTTCCTCCTGTCGGGTCCGTGTGGAATGGTCCTAGAGTTTCTGTTGTACCGTCAGGCTTCGTTACAGTTACAGTAAGACCGTCCCATCCGCTCTGAGGCCACGCTGTTGGATGAGTGATTCCGACATGAAGCAAAGTTTCCTGACCAACACCCACTGGGTTTGGTGTGGCTCCAATAAAGGCGTAGGTCACGCGAGTTTGCTGTGCGTTAACGGGTAAAGTTACAAGCGGGATAGCAATAGTCAAAGTTAGAAGCAAAGCGATAGCAGTAGCAATAGCTTTATTTTTCAGCATTTAGTTAATTTTCCTCCTATATTATATACACTTTAAGTGAAGTGTATAGCCAACTAACAAGCCTAATATCTATTTAACTCTTACTATTAAGCATAGTTTAGGTAATAACTTAACAAAAAAGCATCAGTTCTCTCAACATTAGAGCAACAGCCAATAGAGCCGTTTTTCAAACTTCAGGCTGCCATACGCGAATCAAAGCAGGGTCAAGAAATCGGTAATCATTATATTAAACATCGACCTCACTTCCAGAACTCACTCAACTCTTATCTTACCAACATAAAAAAAAAGAGGAAAGAAGTCGCGTTCTGCATTCTTAGGGACGCCTTCTAAGCATCAACACTGTCAGGGCACCGACTAGTATGATTGCAACAAACAAGCCAGCAATAGCAGGAACAAAGTAGGTGTCAGCAATAGACGCAGGAGGCTGAGTTGGAGCGGCTGTGACTTCAGGAGCTTCATCTACCACAAAAGCGGTTTCAGCATGCGACGGATAGTAAGAGTTTGAGCCCTCAAAGCTAGCATAGACCCTGTATTCACCAGGTATGTCGGGTTTCCAAGCATAACTGTAGAAGCCATCGGAGCTGCTTGTTGTTTTTCCAATTTCTCTATAGTTGCCGTTCGCATCAACCACACTGATAGTTACTTCAACACCAGTAGCATCGGCAGGTCGTACAAACTGCGCATACACGTGCTTCATCCATTCTCCCTGACTATCATCAGAAACAGCGGGAACCCCATTAGGGAAACGGGATGTTACAGCGTATTCCTTTGTGCCGGGGGATATGTCCATCACTGAGCCTTCAATAACTACGCTTTGACCGTATACTGAAGATTTAGGTAATGCATTGACAGTAGTAGCACTTGGACCTTTGCCAATAGCATACACACGTTGATCATAGCTGTTATACATCGCTATCACGCTGTCGCCCATGATTGGGCCTCCGCCCCAGTCGGTTTTGCGGAATAAACCATCCACACGCCACACTTCTTCGCCTGTTTCAGCATTGAGGCATATAGCTGGTGCTCCACGGAATAAAGGGTTAACTGGTGAGTGCTCGCTATGGAACAGGTAAATTTTGCCATTGTTTATGAAGAGGATATCCTGAGACCAGTCATTGCCCCACAAGAATTCAGTGTAAGGGTCTGTAGCATTGTATATCCATAAGAGCTTGCCGTTTGCAGTATCCCAACAATATACCTTTCCTGCTTGACCAACCGAATACATCTTTCCATAAGCGATCCGACGCCCGATACTGTAAGTATCCAAATAGTGCTGAGGAATCTCCGTTTTCCATAGATATTGACCATTAGTAAGGTCAAATGCATAATGTGTCAGCTCTTCTTTTGCCCAAATGAGCCCAATGTTGGTCTCCATGTCTGTAAGCGTCCAGCTACTGCCGTACGTCGCAAACGTTACGTTATTTTGAGTCCAGCTAGCAGGAGTCCGCCATGTTGTATTGTACAGTAGAGTGCCCTCTTGCCCTTTCTTTAGACTGAATCCCCAGATGTTCACTTCACTTGTTGTTGTGCGTGAACCGATGACTTTTTCACCGAGAGAAACAGCACGAACGCTTCCCGGCAAGCCAATTGGGATTGTTATATTGTACTGCATTCCATACTGTGTAGCATTGATTTGTTGGTTCGAGACGCGGCTACCCCAACTACCGGCTTGCATTCCAGAAGCCCCACGTAACCCAGCAATAGTCGAGTTCCAAAGAGTCATGTAACCACGGGTCAGGTCTATACTGTACCTGCAGATTTCACCGCTAGGTCCAACTATATTAGTACCAGTAGGCACACCATACATGAGGTATCTTGGTTCTCCAGTAAAGGCATCAAAGGCAGTCCAATTGTTGCTAACAACCACCCACAAATACGCAAAAGTGCCGTGATAGTTGAAATTATCCCAGTAAAACAGTTGACCAGTTGAAATCGTTCGATTGTCCAGCAGTACTTTTCCCCATAATTCTTCACCGGTACGCAGATCCACACAGCGAGTTACTACGGGCCGCTCATAGGGGCCTTGCGTGTAGTACAGTCTGCCAGCAAGAATCAATCGGTTTGGCCATTTTCCTTCATAAGCATCTCCATGTTCGAATGAGTATTCACCAATATCTCCTCCAACAAGTCCTCCTATTGTAAGTGGCTTGGTCCATAGAATGTGGGGACTACTTGGTGCATCATTATATTCATTGGTCATCCAGCTGCTTCCTGCAATGGTGTACCATTCTCTATGTTGCGCATTTATCGGACGCGTCCAGTATTCAGTGGGAAGCGGCGAGCCAGGATAGTATTTTAATGGTTCCTCCTGTACGGTCAGCGCTAATATGGGGCTGCTGCTTGCAAGCATCGTTGTGTTAGCAGGAATGCCACCAGCTGTACTAGGCATGCGCTGTTCAGGAAAGTGCGATTGCAAATAGTATATGCCAACTATGTTTGGAACATATACGTAGCCTGTTGCGCCAGTCGAATCGGTTCTTATTGGACCTAAAGTTTCAGTTGTATTATCGGGTCTTGTAACTGTAACTGTTAAGCCTTCCCAGCCTAACGCCACATTTGCCAGCTGCTGTTGAATGCCAACGTGAAGCAGCACTTCCTGCCCAACACCTACCGGATTGGGCAAAGCGCCGATAAATGCGTGCGTTTGAAACTTACCTGTGCTTACATAAGAGACCTGAGCGAGGGCGGGAATGACGAAGGATATAGCGATAGTTACCATCAGAATCAAAGCAATCATAATAGCCATAGGTTTTTTTCTAAACATTGGATTCTATTCTCCTTTATGCATAATACACCAAATGGTGTATGAAAAAACAAGTGGAGGCTATTGCTATTTAACAATGATTGGAAAGAGGGCACTGATGACAAAATTAAATACGTTTCCTCGATTACAGGTCTAACGTGTCTATTCTAAACGGTAATTGTTGCTAAAAAGGAGTAAATTTTGTGGCTTTTTTCTGTAATTGTTGCTGAGAGCCCGCGCTCCTCCACAACAACCAGTAGGATTTGCGGGCGATTTTTTGATTCATAGTTTGGTTTGGGTTGCAGGCTGGTTATGCAACATGTACAAGCAAAGGAGCAGAAGTTTCGATCTGTGTAATGTGAGGCAATTTGGAGGTTTCCTAATTTAGAAAAATTTGGCAACCTATTCTTTTCTTGTTTCGGTAATTGACATGTTTGATTCTTTCTTGTTGAGGTAAAGTATGTTTACGTGTTTGTTTCTGTGTTTTTAACTTTGCGGGTGCTTGGGGGCATGGTGTTTTAGCCCTAAATTCAACTTCAAGTGTACACCCGTAGTGCACATAAACAATAATACTTATCTACAGAAAGCAAGCAATCACCTCTTTCAGGTTGAAAAAAACATGCTGCAGGAAAACCCCAAAATCCTTGTGATCGGCCTCGGAGAGATAGGTTACCATAACGCGGAATACATGACCCAACTCGGAATAAAAGTTGACGGGTATGACATAAGTAAAAAAGCCATCGAAAGAGCCGTCAACGACAAAGTAATAACCAAAAAAGCCGAGACATTCAAGGGTTATGATTACTATTTAATCTGCGTCTCCACCCACCATCCTACTAACATGTTTGCTCCCTTCTTTGACGGAATAATAGGAGTGGCAGAACGACTTGCTATTGAAGGAAAAGAAAACGCAATAGTGGCAATAGAAAGCACCATCCCAAAAGGAATGAGCAAGAAGTTATGCGATATAATGCAACACAGGCTTCATGTCGCCCATGTGCCCCACAGGTACTTTAACCAAGAAAAGAAAGAACATGGCGTTAGACAACTGAGAGTCTTAGGGGGCTGCAAACCTTGCTGCACCTTTGAAGCCTTACAATTTTACAGGGACTTTTTAGACATCCCCATTCACACCGTAATGACGGTAGAGATAGCAGAGCTCACTAAAGTGCTCGAGAACACACACAGATTCTTAGAGATAGCTTTTGCACAAGAACTAAAAATGTTTGCAGATGACCAAGGCTTAGATTTTGAAGAACTCAGACAAGCAATAAACACCAAATGGAACGAAAATATCCTTGAGGCAAGAAACGGAATTGGTGGACATTGCCTGCCAAAAGACACCCGCATGTACCATGAGCTTTCCAAACAAATTTTGCCTTATTCAACCATAGCGGCTGCAATAAAATCTAACGAGTTATACCAAAGTCGGATAGCTAAAGAGGATTTTATGGTTTTATCTCCTAAAGAAATTGTCGTATACGAGGAATGCACAAGCAGCTGATAAAGGAGCAAGCTTTTTGAAGTTACGGTTCGTTGCCACCATCGCTACAGCAATCGTCATAATATTGGGCATTGCCATAACCAGTCCTCTCTTTTTCCGACCAAGCAACAACGCTCAAACCAAATCGAAAGTTATGTTGACTTTCATTGTTTTAGAAACCAGCGATGCTACAGAATGGTGCCATAACCTCTCAACAATGCTTAAAGAAAAAAACTTGCCCGCTACAATCTTTATACTAGGCAAAGTAGCAGAGCAAAACCCCTTGTATGCCTCTTTTTTTAGCAGCAAAGTGGATTTTGGAAGCCAAACCTACAACAAGATAGACCTAGCAAGCATAAACGATTATTCGGTTAAACTTCAAGAGGTCAAAGAAGGCAAAGCAGCCGTAGATAAAGCAGGCAATTTTGACGTGAAAATTTTTAGGGCATCCAACGGGATTCCTGATTACGACATTTTTTCGTTACTCAGCAGAAACGGTATTTTAGCGGATTTCTCCTATCTGGACCACTTCAACGTCTATGAAAACGACCAGTTTGTTAGGTATGAAGCACAAGTCTATGAATGGAAGAATTATTCGCCTGATTTCTTCTTAAACAAAGCCAAAACCACCCAGCCAATCATAATAAACTTCGATAGCAACCATGCAGTTTCCAGAATTGGCTATTTCTTATCTGAACTACAAAAGGGCGATTTCGAGTTTGTGAACGCCTCTCAACTAACAGGCTTAACGTTGACAAGCAGAGGCACCTAGCATGACAGCCACTGAAACCTACCAAATCCAGTTTCCTCTCGAGTTAAACCCCCAAGAAGACGATTTATACAGCCATTGTAAACAGCGGATTTCCAAGAAGGGCAGAATTTTGGTAAGCAGAAAAGCGTGGGTTGTCAGGGCATCTTTGCTTGTCGGTATGGTAATTTTCATGATATACAATATGAGTATAGCCCTTTCAGTTGGCGATCCACTTATCGTTTACTCCACTATCATGCCGGTTCACTCAGTAATCGTTCTGGTTTTGGGCTGGGTGTTTTTCAAGAACAGGGCAACCGGTGAAGTTCCTGACGATTTAGCTTCGGTAATAATCCCTGTTTACAACCAAGAAAAACTAATAGAGAAGGTTATAGATGCTATTTTGGAGTCTACTTATCCTAACTTGGAAATTGTAGCGGTTAACGATGGCAGCAAAGACGGCACTGGACAAATTTTAGATGTAATCGCAAAAAGAGACGATAGGGTCAAGGTTATTCATCAGTTAAACGGCGGCAAACGAACAGCAGTCGCCACAGGGTTTTATGCTGCAAAAGGGAACTTTTTAGTGCTTATTGATTCTGACAGCATAGTGGACAAGTATGCCATTGAAGAGTTCATGAAAGTCTTCAGCGCAAATCCAAAGGTCGGCGGCATAGTGGGCAACGGCAAAGTTTTGAACGCTGACAAAAACATGCTGACCAAATGCCAAGACGTCTGGTACGACTACTCCTTTAATCTCCATAAGACTGCAGAGAGCACCTTTGGAAGCGTTCTTTGCCTATCCGGTTGTTTAGCGGCTTACCGACGTGAAGCCATAACCAATTTTATTCCCCTATGGGCAAAAGACAAAGCGCAATACGGCGATGACAGAAACCTGACAACCTATGCCATAGCCACACCATGGGCAAAGGGGCAACTGGCACCCATAAGGATGCAGCTGTTAAAGTCGATGGCAAGTTACGATGATGCTGAAGACAGAGGGTTAACCTCGCAGACCATGATAGAGTGGGAAACGGTTTATGCTCCAACCGCAGTGGTCTACACGGAAGTACCAGAAAACCTTCGCACATACATCCGACAGCAGACACGATGGAAAAAAGGGTATTTACGCTCCAGTTTTTTCATGAGCGCCTTTTTCTGGCAAAAACACCCCCTAATGGCTCTGCTTTTCTACTTGGAGTTCATGGCAGCCTTCATATCTCCACTAATCATATTTTCAATATTCTTTTATGAACCACTTTTCTTCCGCTCCTTCTGGTTCCCCTTGGCTTATGTTGCTGGACAATTGATAATCGGGTTAATCGCTGGGCTAGACTACAAGTTCCGAGACCCAACCTCAAAGCAGTGGATGTACAAGCCCCTGATGAACCTAATTTCGGCTCTTGTGCTGCCTTGGGTGCTGTTTCCAGCGATTCGGGGATTCCGAAAGAACGGATGGCTAACAAGATAAGCGGTTGTTATGCGAAATGGTCTAGAAGGCGCTTAACATCTAAAGGTGGATAACCTGAGTAGTACTTGCCAAAGTACGCAAAAACCATCATTCCCTTTTCAATGTATGGCTTGATTTTTTCCGCCCAAACCGCAATATCACCGTTTCTTTCGATTTCTGTTTTGCCCAAGACGCCTTTGATTTTTTTGCGGTCACCCTCCAACCTGACATAGATAAAATCCGATGTTAACTCGAGAACCTGAGGCATTAGAGCGCTTTCAACCCAAGCCAAAGCAATCCCATTAGCCCTTAAAACAGCATACAAATCCTCGTTTAGCAGGCTTTTGTTTCTCACCTCAACCACGAAACGGTGCTCCTTGGGCAATTCACGCAAATAATCAGCCAAATTCGGCAGGTGTTTGCTAGTAAAGCTAGGTGGAAACTGCAGCAGCATGGGTCCAAGCTTTTCCTCAAGCAGCTTTGCTCTCTCCAAGAAAACGTTGGTTTCTTGTTGGCTGTCTTTTAGCATTTTGACGTGGGTTATAACGTTTGGGAATTTGAGAGAAAACAAGAAGCCTTCGGGAGTTTGCCGTTTCCAGTTAGTTACGGTTTGCATTGTTGGAATTCGGTAAAAGGTGCTGTCAACCTCAACCGAATTGAACTGCGAAGCATAATAAGCCAGCAACTTGCTGGAGGGCAGTTTTTTATTGTAGAACGTGCCTTTCCAAAAACTGTAGCTCCAACCTATCGTGCCCACGTGAAGGTTTTGCATGCTATTCTTTTCCCTTCAGCAGTAGCCAGTCTTTTGCTTCAGCTTTCTTTAGCTTTACAAGTATATAGCGTCCCTTGAGTTGTTGTCCATCAAGCGTGAACTCGATTTTATCGTTCTCCCAATATTTGGCTTGGTAGTGTCCTTTATCGAAGATCTTTACGGTTCCAGCGCCATACTGACCCTTCGGGATTATGCCTTCAAAATTGGCGTATTCAACCGGATGGTCCTCTGTTTCCACCGCCAACCGCCTCTCGAGTGAACTCTCAGGCATACCTTTTGGAATAGCCCAGCTTTTGAGAACACCATTGTTTTCCAGTCTTAGGTCATAGTGAAGCCGTCTTGCATGATGTTCTTGGATTACGAAAATCAACTTGTCGCTTTTTCTTTCTTCTCCTTTTGGTTCGATTGTAACTTTGAAGTCTCGTTTTGACTTGTATTCAGCTAGTTTATCGTTAACTTCTGAAGCCGGTTTTTTAACTTCAACCAGTTGGTCAAGGGTGCATTCTTCTGGCGGCTTGTCTTCTCTTAAGCGTTGGAAACGTGCCATTCTAAGTTTAATGTCTCTTGTTACCACTTGGTAAATGACCTCGCAGACTACCTTGGGTTCAAGCCAAGTTATCACATCCCCAGCTTCAGGCTCAAAAGGCGCCTTATCCATTTTTAGCTTTTCAAACTTGTCCGTCAAAATCCCCAGCATCTCCTGCGTAAAGCCAGTGCCAACCTTGCCAACATAAACGGGTTTGCCCTCCTTGTCATAGACCCCGAGGAGTAAGGCGCCGAAAGTTGCTGCTCTTGATTGGGTGCCCTGGGTGTAGCCGAAAATCACGCAGTCGCAGGTTTTCAGTTTCTTTATTTTCAGCCAGCTTCCACTTCGTAAGCCTTCTTCATAGCGGCTGTCTTTCATCTTTGCGATAATGCCCTCTAAGCCTTTATCCAATGCTGATTGAAAGTAGGTTTCCCCTTTCTCTTCGACATAATCAGACAGCAGGACATGGGAACCTTCTTTTAGGGTGTCAGCCAAAATTTTTTTGCGCTCTATCAACGGTAACTTGGTAAGCGGTTTGCCGTCCTTTTCTAAGATGTCGAAAACAATGTAAATTGCTGGGGCTCGTTGAATCTGCCTTTGAATCTCGCGTGCAGAAACAGCTTGTCCTCGCTCAAGCAGCGTTTGAAAGTCAGGTTTACCTTCTCTCATGACAACAATTTCGCCGTCAACAACCAAGTTCTTGGCTAAACGGGTTAGCTCTGCCAGCTCTGGGAAATTGTTTTTCAATTCTTTGCCATTGCGACTTTTTAGGCTGAAAGTGTCATCAATGTAGGCGACGGCTCTAAACCCATCCCACTTAATCTCGAAAACCCAGTCCACATCAGAGAAAGCTTTAGGCGTGGTTCGCGCAAGCATTGGACGGTAAAAGTGGCGGGTCATTGGGGCTTTTCCAACTGCTTGATGGTTTCTCTTAGGGCAACCATAAGTCCCTTGGCTTCTATTTCTGGCGGTTTTTCGATATGGATTTTTTCGCCTTTGAGTTTTTGCGCTATGAGTTCTTCAACCCTTTTCATATATGTGTCTTCGAACTCAGTAATGTCAAAGTCGCCTGAGAGGTCAGTGATGATTTTTATTGCCAGGTCCAACTCTGCTTTTTCCGGTTCTTTGAGTTTTTGCAGGTCCTCAAAATCCTGCGGGTCCACAACGTCATAAGCATAACGCAGTGTTGTCAGAACCAGAGCGCCCTTGTACGTGTGTAATAACGCTGGATACTCCTTGGTTCGCAAAGTGATTCTTCCAGCGCCCGCTTTGTTTTTCCTTGCAAGCGCAGTTAACAGTAGGCTGTAGGCTTCTTTGCTTTTGTCAGGCATCAAAGCATAGGTTCTGTCAAAGTAAACTGGGTCAACGGAGAAGTAATCAACAAATTTGCTGATGCGGATGCGCTTGTCGGATTCAGGCTTGACCTCGTCGAGTTCTTTTTTGTCAAAAGTTACATATTCGTTTTTAGCCACTTCGTATCCTCGGGTGACCTCGTTCCAGGGGACGATTTTGTCGTCTTTTGTGCACATTTTAACGTATTTTAAGGGTTGACCATCGGTCTTATGCAGGAAATGGAAAGACACGCCTTTATCATAAATCATTGAATACAGCTTTACAGGAACATTCACTAAACCAATAGTAATGCTTCCCGACCAAATTGACCTTCTCGGAACGGCAGCACTAACTTTTTCAGGTTTCGCTTTTTCCAGCTTTTCTTGAGCCATAAACTAAATCTCCAGTTTGCATTTTTTTTCAAAAATATTCTTCCACGGATTTTGCTTCCGTTTTTCTACAGTAAATATTGTGAAATCGGTAGGGTTTATCCCTTTCTTTACCTCAGACCAATCCAAGGGCGTAGATACAGTGGCTTCATGCGTTGACCGCAAGCTATACGGAATCACCATTGTCCTTAGAGGCGAATTTTGAAGGTAATCTGCGAAGACTTTGCCTGGTTTCTTTGTGTCTTTAAACTCTGAAACAACAGTATCGCTCTCTTTTGCCAAATCAATTCCAATTTTATGCACAAAAGCCCTTGTCTTCTCAAACGTGTGCTCTGGCTCAATGGGTATTATGACATGAAGCCCTTTTTTGCCTGAAGTTTTAATAAACGGTGTAAGCCCTAAGTCACGGAGTTTATCTTTGAGCAAAAGCGCCACCTCTGCCGCGTCACTTAGAGTTGCTGGTGCCTCAGGGTCAACGTCAAAAAACAGGAAATCAGGCTTTTCCAAAGCATTGATTTTGGAGAAGGGCATGTGGATTTCTAATGCGGCAAGGTTTGCAAGCCAAATAAGCGTATCTAAGTCATTGCAGACAATGTAGTCGACATCTCGCTTTGTTGTTTCAGAGTAAATCCGCTTGGTTTTAACCCATTCTGGCGTGCCGTCGGGAGCGTTTTTTTCGTAGAAGCTTACTTTGTCATGGTCTATGCCGTCTGGGTATCTGGTTAAAACTAAAGGTCTATCAGCTATGATCGGAAGAATCTTTGGAGCCATTTTGATGTAGTATTCGATAACTTGTCCTTTGGTTACTTTAATTTTGGGGTAAAAAATTTTATCTAGGTTTTTTAATTGGACCTTTGTCAATTCTTTGAGTTCTTCCATTGTTTGACCCTCAAAAAACCATATCGAATATTTGATATTATGTTAGGTCTTGGCTTTTTCTCTTTTGGGAAAACAATTTGTTCAAATTGCTTGGAGAAAAACTCGATTTGTTGCAGTTACGCCTATATAGTTAACATGGCATAAATGTTAATTGAAGAATTAATCAAGAAAAAGTAAATTACAATTCTGACTGGTTTGCTTTTTTCAAGATAATTCGCTACTTAAGGGAGGGAATAATAAGAGAATATGAAATCAAAGAAGCCTACATTAGAGGATCAGCTTGCTTTTCTTTCAGCAAGACACGGCATCTACCCAGCAGAGCTTTTTGAAGCACTTGTGTTGGCTAGGAAACAGGGCAAATCCGAGTGTGAAGATTTGACGGTTGAGTACCGCGGAAGCGTCAACGACGAGGCCATTTTCCTAATCACAAAAGAGAATAACGTAGTAGCGCAGTTCCGCGTTGTTGAGCAAGTGCTTGCAAAAAGAGACGTTGAGTTTGGCGATTGGATGGAAACAAGCAAAGTGCGCAGGGAAATAGAGAGGCAGACTCCTTCACCGACTCACCAAAAGATTGAGAATTTGCGGGTTGGAATGAAGAAAGTGAACGTAGTTGCCGAGGTTCTGGAAACTAGTGAACCGTCCAAAGTTCACACCCAATTTAGGGATAGCGCTTTGGTTTGCAACGCGGTTATTGGTGATGATACAGGAAAGATTCTGCTTTGTCTGTGGGATGAACAGGTAAAAGCTGTTTCGACAGGTGACCAAATTGAGGTTAAGAATGCGCATGTGGCTACCTTTAAGGGTGAGAAGCAGCTGCGCCTTGGAAAGAACGGGACAGTCACCGTTCTGGAAAAACCTCTACCTAACGAAACAAACTAATTGTTCAAAACTGTTTGGACATATCCTATGTAGAACTCTTCCAAACAGACAAGTCAAGGAGCATATTTTGCAGCCTAATGTCCAAGGTATGCAAAAATCCTTAGAGGGGGTAGGTCGGTATTGGCGAAAAACCAGCCGATTAGCATGTTGAGATTGGCACTTTAACAGTTATATCCAAAAGATTGTTTGCTTAATCTTCGTTTATTGTTCTTTGACGCGTGCCTCTCTTTTTTGGAAGCACTCGGTGTGGTTTTTTGGTGTCGCTATGCACATTCACAACCACAAGAAGGCGCCCTCAACATGGAACCATGTACCGCATGTGCAAGAAAACGCATATCCCACACCGAAGCAAGTGCAGAAAAACGTTGCAGCGGCAAAAAGCAACCGCCAAAACTTGCAGTCTTGTGGCAGCCGTAAAACCGCCACATCCACATAAAGAGAAAAAACTCATCTCTAACCCCTAAAAAAATTCAGTCCAACGCAAAATGGAAGGCGTGCGTAGAGGCAACAAAAATTAACTAATTGTAAGGTATAAGGGTAAAAAAGGGGAAATGGAAAGTTGGCTTGTTTTTGTTTATGGTCGCTTTCTGAGCATAAGCATAACTACAGCGCCCACTGCCACGATTGCTACAATTATTGCGATTGTTGAGCCGATGATGTAGGTGTCAGTCATTGCTGCAGGAGCATCTGTTGGTGCCGGCGTAGCTTCAGGAACAGGGTCAACGACAAAAGCGGTCTCGGCATGCGATGGATAGTATGATTTGGAGCCTGCAAAGCTAGCATAAACCTTGTACTCGCCAGGAATGTCAGGAGTCCAGGCCAAACTGTAGACACCATCTGAACTAGTA
>QYYE01000036.1 GCA_003589585.1 Candidatus Bathyarchaeota archaeon | reverse complement strand
CCAAGTTGTTTTCATTTTCCTTATCTTTTTCGGCATCTTCATTGACCACCAACGTCTACCTGTACCAGCCGAACAAATAGCGCCCCATGAGAGCCTAATTGGAGACAACATTTTCGGTGTAGCAATGCCCGATGGGCTTCCAGTTCCCTTCTTTGGTTGCTACTACCCCTGCGGGAAAACCGTAACCTGTGCCCTTTGGCAGATTCAAACGTACATTTACCCCTTCTTTGATGCTGGACGCGGGTGGGGTGTAAACTATGACTCGTCAGGCATCGCACGTTTAGCGGTAGTTTTTGGCATCGTTATTGTTGCAGCGGTTATTCTTGGAAGATTCTTCTGCGGCTGGATTTGCCCCTTTGGCTTATACGTGGATTTAATGACACGCCTAAGAAAAGCCCTAAAAATAAAGCGCCGAGAACTCTCGGAAAGATTCAACGGCAGATTCCACCAGTTAGGCTACGTCATCTTGGCGCTGATTATTATTCTAAGCGTGCTTTTTGGCTCACAAGCCATCGCAGGCACCCAACTCGTACCTGGAACAGAACAAGGCGGTTTTGTCTACCAGTATTTTTCAGCGCCATTCTGCCAGGTTTGTCCCATGAAACCCCTGTGCATGCTGTCACAAACAAGCGTTGGTTTGCTCAGGCCAGAGTGGATTTTTGAAACAACAACAGGCGACTTTTACCAGTTAGGGTTCTATGTTACCTCTCTAAACTTAATCATATTAGGCATAGTCACAGCGGCAGCATTCTTTGTTCGCCGCTCATGGTGCAGAATCTGTCCACTTGGCGCTTTAATCGCCTTGTTTAACAGGTTTCCACCCTTCAAATGGATTAGCGGTGTTCGCTTAGATAAGGTGGAGGAAAAATGCACCAAATGTGGCATCTGCAAGCGAGTTTGCCCAACGCAAGTTAAGGAAGTGTATGAGCAAAAGAGCGGGGACGTGGCGAGTTCTCAATGCATCTACTGCTTGCGCTGCGTGGAAATGTGTCCGTATGAGGATTGCTTGCAGTTTAAGGTCGCTGGAAAAGCAGTTTGCAAATCAAGGAATTGGCTAAATAAATCAGAAAAACCTAAAGGCGGACTAAAATGCGAAAAGCACATTTAGACAAAAAAATGGCTCCAATTGTCATCCTCTTAATCCTTACTTCACTGGTTCTTATCATGCCAGCAACCTCACAGATACAAGTCGAAACCATCATCATTCGCCCAGACGGCAGCGTTTACCCCCCAACTGTGCCGATTCAGCAGAACGGCAACATTTACACGTTCGCTGACAACATTTATGCAACCATAAAAATCCAGAAGAGCAATGTAGTGCTTGACGGCGCAGGCTACACCCTTCAAGGACCATACAATGGAACGCAAGCTAATGTTTGGGTCATCGGTGAAGGACCAAATCAGGTGCCTGAAGGGACTTTGGCTGAATACACGATAGGCGTAGACTTGGCAGGTAGGGATGTTGAAGGAATCGTAATCAGGAACCTCAACGTTAAGAATTTTAGCATAGGCATGTACATGTGGACCAAAAACAACACGGTAATAGGCAACGCCCTAACAGAAAACATTCTGGGTATTCTTCTTTCAGGGTCAAATACCACAGTCATGAATAACTATATCGCCAACAATAAGCAGGGACTGTTTTTTGGCTTCAACAACCCCTCAGATATACCCACTGACCTATATATCTGGAAAAACGGCTTTGTGGATAACATTAAGCAAATTAACGGTTGCTTATGCGATGAGTACCCTGAGGATGAGGAGCCTCATGCATGGGATAACGGTAAAGAAGGCAACTTTTGGAGTGACTACAACGGCGTTGACGCTAATAACGATGGGATTGGCGATTCACCATACGTCGTGGACATTCAAAACCAAGACCGCTTTCCCTTCATGCAAAATCCGGCTAAACCGCCAGTTCCATCAGAGAAACTGCCAAATGAAGCAACGCCCCCCATTGAAGCGGTAATCTTTGCTGTTTCAGTGCCTGTGGTTTTAGTTGTAGCCTTATTTGCTTTCAAGCGTCGAAGAAAAATCTAACAGTTAGCTTTTTTATTCTATTCTTGATACTCCTATTGAGGTTATTTAGTTTGAATGTTGTTGCTTTTAACGGAAGCGCACGAAAATACGGAAACACAGCCATCCTAATAGAAAGGGTCTTGCAGGTTCTTGAAAATGAAGGCATAAAAACAGAGCTGATACAGCTTGCTGGAGAGCATATTCATGGCTGCAGCGCGTGCGGTGTCTGCCGCAAAGTAAAGAATAGACAATGTAAAATCGTGGATGATAACGTTAACTTGTACATTGAGAAGATGGCAATGGCAGACGGGATAATTCTTGGTTCACCTACATACTTCTCCATGATGACTTCAGAAATGAAAGCGCTAATTGACCGTGCAGGATACGTTGCCAGAGCAAACGACGACATGTTCAAACGCAAAGTCGGTGTAGCCGTGGTTGCTGTACGAAGGGCAGGCGGAATCCCAACCTTTGACGCAATTAACCACTTTTTCCTGATCAGCCAAATGGTTGTTCCAGGTTCATCCTACTGGAATGTAGGCGTAGGATTTGGCAAGGGCGACGTAGAAAAAGATGAGGAAGGACTAAAAACGATGGAGGATTTGGGGAAGAACATGGCTTGGCTTCTCAAAAAAATCCAAGCCTGATATCCCGTGGTGTTGGCGGCTACTTCATTATTGCTTTTAGGTCTTCTTCTGGCGTTGTGATGGGTTTTATATCGAATTTCTCGACGAGCACGTTTAGTATGTTTGGTGTTATGAAGGCTGGAAGGCTTGGTCCGATGCGGATGTCTTTTATGCCAAGGTACAGTAGCGACAGCAGGATGGAGACTGCTTTTTGCTCATACCATGAAAGCACCAGTGAGAGGGGCAAATCGTTAACTCCAACGTTGAACGCGTCTGCCAGTGCTAGGGCAATTTTTACGGCTGAGTAAGCGTCATTGCATTGACCAATGTCTAGTAAGCGAGGGATTTCATCGATTGTTCCAAGCTCTTTGTCAAAGAACCTGAATTTACCGCAAGCCAACGTCAGTATGATTGTGTCTTTGGGTGCTTTTTCCACGAGTTCAGGGTAGTAGCTTCTTGAGGATTTTACTCCGTCACATCCGCCGACAAGCAGGAACCGTCTTATGTGACCGTTTTTGACTGCTTCTATGACTTTGTCTGCTACGTTTAGGACAGCATTTCTGCCAAACCCAACCAGAACAGATTTTCCTTCGAAATCCTCAGAAAAGCCTGGAAGTTCCAATGCCTTGTTTATTACTGGCGCAAAATCATTGCCTGTTATGTGTGTTACGCCTGGGTATCCGACTGGTCCCGAAGTGAAAATGTTGCCCTTGTAGCTTTCAACGGGTCGCTGGATGCAGTTTGTAGTCATCAAGATTGCGCCTGGGAACTGAGCGAACTCTTTTTGTTGGTTTTGCCATGCAGTTCCATAGTGACCATAGAAGTGAGCATACTTCTTTAGTCCAGGGTAGCCGTGGGTTGGAAGCATTTCTCCATGGGTGTAAACGTAGATACCTTTGCCTTCGCTTTGCTTTAGAATTTCCTCCAGTTCTTTGAGGTCGTGCCCTGAAACTAGGATGGCTTTACCCTTTTTGTGTCCAAGCGGTACTTTTGTCGGGGCAGGGTGTCCGTATGTTTCTGTGTTTCCAGCGTCTAAGAGTTCCATAGCTCGAATGTTTACTTCGCCGCATTTTAGCACTAAACCGACAAAGTCATTAACGCCATGTGACCGGTCTAATGGTGCTGCGAGTCCTTGATGGATAAAGTTGAAAACGTTTTGGTCTTTTTTTCCTAGGAGGTATGCGTGGTATGTGTAGGCTGCTACTCCTTTTAAGCCATATGTTAAGAGCCACTGGAGTGAGTGCAGGTCAGGGTCAATTGTTACTTTGGATTGTATACCGACAGTTTCTCCTTGTTCTACTAGTCCTTGGGTGGTGTTTTCTAGTTTTAAGTTGACTGCTTCATTGTTCAAAGTTTCGAGTTGCAGTTGGCCTTTAAGTTGTTCTTGAAGCTGCACAGTTTTCCTTAGATAAGCCACGATTCGGTCAGGGTCAAAATTCACGTTCGTCAAGGTAGTGAAGAGTGCTTCACACGTGAAGACACCGATTTCTTCAATTCCCACGCCTTTTTTGGCTGCTTCCAGAGCTAGCTGGCTGAGTCCTCTTAGCTTATAGACTAACAAGTCTTGGAGAGCTGCAACCTCCGGGTTTTTTCCGCAAACGCCCATAGTGTTGCATCCTTGTCCTTTTACTGTTTGTTCACATTGATAGCAGAACATTTGGTTTTCACTCAAATTTTTCACCTGAAAATAGGTATGTTAGTTTGCGTAAATAGCTATTGTCCCAAATATCTAAGGGATTCCAAACCTTCGAAAAAACCGATAGACTCTTCACTCTATTTTAAAGCGCTGAAGAGTGAGTTGTGGAAATGGCTGTTGCTCTGCCATAAATCCCCTCCTCATAAAGCACTTATGAGTTAAAACAGAAAAAATAAAAAAAGAAAGATTAGTTGAGGTTTAGCTGTTTTTAGTCTAGTTGGTATGCTTCTTCACCGTGTTCGCTAAGGTCTAAGCCTGCATCTTCTGCTTCTTCGCTTACTCTCAAAGGAGAGAACACGTTCACTATTTTCAGCAGGATATAGGAGCCGAAGAAGGCAAAGGGCACTACTACGGCAACTGCTAAGAGCTGTGCAACGAGTTGGCCTGGGTTTCCAAAGAGTAAGCCGTTTACGCCGCCTACTGTTGCGACTGCGAATATGCCTGTTGCGATTGAACCCCATAGTCCGCCAACACCATGGCATGCAAAGACGTCTAGTGAATCGTCAATTCTTGACCTTCCAAGTCTCCAGTTGGCAACTAAGTTCGAGATTACTCCTGCGGCTAAACCGATGATTAGGGCCGAGGGTACGGTGACAAAGCCTGCTGCCGGGGTAATTGCAACTAATCCAACGACTGCACCGATGGCGACACCGACTGCGGAGGGTTTACCTTTGATTACCCAGTCTGCAAGCATCCAGCTTACTGCGGCTGCTGCAGCGGCTAAGTTTGTGGTGACCATTGCTGAGACTGCTAAGTCGCTTGATGCAAGTGCGCTTCCTGCGTTGAAGCCAAACCATCCGAACCACAGTAGCGCTGCGCCAAGTAGCACATAGGGGATGTTTGTGGGTTTGAATTCAGTTGCGTTGTCTTTGCCTTCAATTGCTTTCATGTGGCTCTTCCATGGAACGGCACAGCCTTTTCTTCTGCCAATTACTAATGCTGCTGCAAGGGCGGATAAGCCTGCGGATACGTGGACTACGATGCCTCCTGCGAAGTCTATGGCGCCTAAGCCACGTAGCCAACCGTCTGGGTTCCATACCCAGTGAGCTATTGGTACGTATATGAGTGTAGACCAGAGCACCATGAAAATGAGGAGTGACTTGAACCTTATTCTTTCTGCACATGCGCCTATGATTAAAGCGGGGGTGATGGCTGCAAATTTAAGCTGGAAGGCGAAGAATAGCAGTTCGGGAATTTCTGGTGCAAGAACAGTGTTTACGCTTGTTATGTCTAAGCCGCCCATGCCTAATAAGCTAGGGCTGAAGCCGATGATGCCGTTGAAGCTGGTTCCGAATACGAGGCTGTAGCCCCAGAGGGCCCATACTATGCTTATGATTGCGAATATGACGAAGCATTGGACGATGGTGGATAGCAAGTTTTTCTTTCGCACTAGACCTCCGTAGAAGAAGCCTAGTGCAGGGGTCATTAGCATAACTAGTGCTGTTGCGGTTATTAACCAAGATATGTCTCCTGAAGCCATTTATTTTATTCCTCTTTGACACTTGTTTACCTATTATCTTATTGCCTGCACATTTATCACAGTCTTATATTTAAAATCTACTCATGTGATTCATATATTTACGTTATCATGAACATACGTTCATTTAAACAATCAATTAATCAACCTTTCATTCAAATTTACGCCAAAAAAAAGCAGCCGAATAGAAACTTGTCTAAAAATTGAGGGTTAAAGCGAAAGACCAAAAATATGGAAAAGCGATTTTTCGTTAAATACTGCACAGATATACAAATTTAAAGCAAAAACCTCGACAGTGAAATAGAATAAATTAGTTGATGTAGACAAAACATTTCTTTTATTTACCAGTACCTTTGATTAAAGACTTGGCACCTAACCATTGAATCAAGGGGTAACCAACAAGAAGCTGACACCAAAAGGTAAGCAAGCGGGACAATGTAGTTGCAGCCCCTGCAACGGCGAGAGGAACACCATACAGAGAAAACAGGTTAATCATTGTTAGTTCAACTGCGCCGACAGGAAAACCAGCTGTCAGGGTCTCCACTGTCGTTGAAACGCAATAAACCGTAGCTAAATCTATTAGAGCTATTCCGGGGAAATTTAGCGAGTAGAAGACCATCAAATATACTATCAAACTAAACAACCAAGCTATAATAGCAAAGATGACAGGCTTGACAAGATATCGTGGGTTTGCCTTAAAGGTTCTGAATACTTCACTAAACGATTGCAAAATATGCTGCAACTTTTCTTTTTGGTGCTGTAGCTTCAAGGGATTTTTGACAAATATTTTTGCTAACCGCATCAACAAGTTGACCAGTTTTTCGCTTGTGCTTTCTTTCAACCCCACGTAAAGCACAACCCCAATGGCTAAAGCAGTGCCAAAGGAAACTAAAATTATAGGGGTAAGTAGGTAAAGGGGCAGTTGATGGGTTATTATGAGCGATAGTAATCCTATTAGTAAGCCTCCTGAATAAACAAAGGCGCTTATTATGCGTGACCCTATCACAGTTGCCGCTGCTATTCCCGTATTGTTTTTTGTTTCTTTATGAGTCAAAACTATTCTTGCTATCTCTCCGCCCATTGTTCCGCTCGGAATAATCATTTCCACAAAATTGCCGATCCAATTGTAGAGCACAATCCTCCTTAACTTGATTTTAATCGATAGTGATTTGAGCAGACTGTGCCAAATCAAAGAATCAAAAAATACACTGAGCAAGAAAGCAGCAACTGCTAATGAAAAAAACATGGAGGACTCATAAAAGTTAAGGCTACTAAGAACGTTAAAAAGTCCCTCGAACCCAACAAAAAACCACAGGTAAAGTACAAAGCCAACTAACCCAAGAATCATAAACACTATCGATTTTCGTTCAACTAGCCGAGTTAATCAATTCACCTACTTCTAATTTTTAGCCTCACTAGTCAGAAAAGAAAGCGCAAGTCCCCCTTCCCGCCAGGCTTCCCAAGAAGCACAGCACAGAACAGCTACTTTATCTGTGGCATCATTTCACATAAACATCTGTGGTTGTACTCTACCAACAACCAAAACTGCAACCGTAAAATCAAGTCTTAAAACCTGAACCGACTGTTTCTTTGTTAAACGCAAAAAATTTATAACCCTACAGTCACTTCTTTGCGGCTAAAAGGTGTACGATGTGAAATTAGGCACATACACGTTTCAACCAGAAAAAGCTCAGGGCTTTGACTTTCACGTTTTACGCGTTAAACCAGAAACAGGCATAAGGCTGGAGCCAGTACCTGACATGCACAGCAACATTGCAGTTTTCGCCGACAACATCGCCGTCCGCAACCATCCCGACTGGATATCTCAATCAGCGTTAGGTCCAGCCAAAATGGGAAACAACAACTACAACATCTACTGGAACGTTGTATGCGCCACTCAACCCGATCACCGAGCCGAACAATTAAGCTACATGCAAGAGCTAGACCAGCATTCACCCGGCGTGTGGCTAAACAGCCAATACTTCGCCGACCACGGCCACTGCACATGCCCACGCTGCATAGAGCTTTGGAGGAAAAGCGGGTTGGGCTGGCTGGAATGGCGCCGAAAAGAAATCTCCGCCTACATGGAGCAAATCCGAGAGAGAGTAAACAAAGAACTGGTCTTGTGCATTCAGCCTGACCCTGTCAGCTCTTACGAGCGGTATGGTGTAGACTTTGACGATTTTGCAAAGTACGCTGACGCTTTTAATGTCGTTATGTTTAGCAAGAACTACGCAACACCGTGGTACTGGGAAATGCTAACACGAGGCTTCAAGAAACTGCTCAAAAAGCCTTTCTATATCAGCCTATATGTTTTCGGTCCAGGCGACAACCCCAAAGATGTACCCACAGCCGCTGAAATATTAACCGTGAGTGCCCGATGTGCAAGAGCAGGTGCCGACGGATTTCTATTCTTAACCGATAATGCCAGCCAAATCCAAGAATTCCAAAAAGCCGCCGTAGCCAACGTTGAATTGAGGAATCGCCTGAAAACTTACGGCGGCCAACCAGTGCAAGAACTTTTGGACAGGGTTTCTATCTGGGAAAAACTTGTTTAATAAATGTTGACTTTTCGGCATGGATTTGGGCACTCTTTTTTTTTGTTTAAAGCAACATCTTGATTGCCTTTTTTGTTCAAGAACTAATATATTTCAGTTTCTTGTTTGGGCTCTTTTGGAAATTGTGTAGCTTTATGGCTCAATCAGACAACATATCCAAACAGTCGTATTCCCAGGAAATCCCAGAAGTACTTAGGGGCTTAGACTCAAAAGAAACAGGTTTATCGCAGAGTGAAGCGGAAAACCGACTTGCTAAGTTTGGCGCTAACGAGCTAAAAAAAGAACATGGAAAATCACCCATACGACTGTTTCTTGAACAATTCAAAAACATACTTATCATTATCTTGCTTGCAGCAACTGCCTTATCCTTGGCAGTAGGTGAAACCATAGATGCTATTGTCATAATAGCCATAGTCATAGCTGTAGCGACATTAGGGTTCACCCAGGAATTCCGAGCAGAAAAAGCCATAAAAGCCCTCCAAAAAATGACCGCGTCCACAGCGTTAGTTCTGCGAGACGGCAAGGAAGTTAGAATAAAAACCCACGACATCGTCCCAGGCGATGTTTTGCTGCTTGCAACAGGCGACAAAGTGCCTGCTGACGCCAGACTAATCGAAGCAATAAACCTGAAAACCGACGAGGCGCCCCTAACAGGTGAATCCCTGCCCGTAGATAAAGGCACTATGGCGTTGCCAAGTGGTACCCCGCTTACCGAGCAGGTGAACATGGTTTTCACTGGAGGAACAGTTGCTTATGGCAGAGGCAAAGCCGTAGTCACCTCAACAGGCATGAACACTGAATTTGGCAAAATCGCCCGCATGGTTCAAGCAACAAAAAAAGAAAAAACACCGCTTGAACAAAGAATCGGGTATGTAGGCAAATGGCTTGGCATCCTGTCAATTAGTGTCTGTGCCGCCATAGTCGTGCTCGGCATACTTAGGCAACTGCCTGTTCTCGAAATGTTACTTTGGGGAATAAGCCTTGCAGTTGCAGCCGTTCCAGAAGCATTGCCCGCTGTGGTCACAGGCGCTCTTGCGTTAGGCATGTATCGGATGGCAAGGCAACGTGCAATCATCAGAAAACTCTCAGCCGTGGAAACGCTGGGGTCAACTAGTGTGATTTGTTCTGACAAGACAGGAACAATGACGAAGGGTGAGATGACTGTTCAGAAAGTCTACGTTGACCAAAAAATGTTTGATGTCACTGGAGTGGGCTATGAGCCAACAGGCGAATTTCTAATAGAGGGCGAGAAGATAGATGTTGCAAGCGAAACTGGATTGCGGCAACTCCTCAAAACCGCCGTGTTATGTAATGATGCTAGACTGCAAAATGTCAAGTCGAAATGGGTGGTGGACGGCGATTCCACTGAAGGCGCCTTGATTGTAGCGGCGGGAAAGGCGGGAATTTCAAAAGAGGACTTGGAAAAGTCTGAACCTCGCATTTCGGAGATTCCTTTTTCTTCGGAAACCAAACGCATGACAACCATGCATCGAACATCTGATAATAAGAAAATCGCTTACATGAAAGGTGCACCCGAATCAGTCTTGAACCGCTGTAGTAAGATTTTGCTTGACGGAAAAGAACGTAAACTCTCAGGTAAGGATAAAGCGGAAATTCTCAAATTAACCGATGACATGGCAAATCAAGCACTGAGAAACCTTGGGTTTGCCTACAAAGAATTGCCCCAGTCTTTGGATGGATTTGAAGAAAAAGATGAGCAAGACTTCGTTTACGTGGGCTTATTCGGCATGATTGACCCTCCAAGACCCGAAGTGAAAGACGCAATCAACCTCTGCAAAAAAGCCGGAATCAAAGTAGTTATGATTACAGGGGACCACAAGCTAACAGCGCAAGCGGTAGCCAAAGCTTTAGACCTTATTGAAGAAGGCGATGACTGCAGAATTATAACAGGCGAAGAACTAGACAAACTAAGTGAAGAGGAATTCAACAGCAAAGTTGGCACCGTTTGTGTTTACGCCAGAGTCTCACCCGAGCACAAACTCAAAATAGTTAATGCATGGAAATCAAGAGGCCAAATTGTAGCCATGACCGGTGATGGCGTTAACGATGCGCCTGCACTCAAAAACTCTGACATCGGCGTGGCAATGGGCATAACTGGTACTGAAGTGTCAAAGGAAGCCTCAGACATGGTTTTGGCAGACGATAACTTTACCACAATCGTAGGAGCAATCCGTGAAGGACGGGAAATTTTTGGCAACATCAAGAAGTACTTGGCTTTCCTGCTTCAATGTAACATCATGGAAATTTTGCTGCTTTCAATTGTTATGCTGGTCAGTTTTGAGCCAAGTGCTGCCATTGCGCTTACTACAATCCAGATTTTGTGGATTAACTTGGTGACTGATGGGTTGCCTGCAGTAGCGTTAGGTGTTGATCCTGGTGATCCTGATTTGATGGAGTTTGGACCTAGAAATCCAAGGGAAAGTGTGTTCTCAAGAGAAGTCAAAGCATACTTAATCTTAACGCCGATTCTGACAACTTCACTATTGTTGATTGGGTACTTCTATCATCAGCCTTGGCTTGGAGAGCAAAACCTCGATGCAGCACGCACACAGCTGTTTTTGGCTATAGTTTTAATTGAACTAGCCATCGCCATAAGTTGTCGGTCTTTGAGATACCCTGTTTACAAAGTAGGCATTTTCAAGAACAAGTTCTTGTGGTTGGCTGTGTTGTCTTCGCTGGGTCTTCAGTTGTTAGTACTGTATGTTCCTCCGCTTCAAGGCATATTCGAAGTAGTTGCGCCTGACCTTTTGACTTGGGAATTAGCACTAGTGTTTATGATTGTCACGTTTGGGGGAATTGAGTTGGGCAAGTATGTATCTATGAAGAGGAACGGAAAGTTGTCTAGTCGATAATAAGACAAGCGTACTACCACAAAATCGCTCACTTTTTTAACGATTTCTTAATTCTGCGCAGAAATCTCGTTATTTTTGATATTTTGAGCCATTACGTTTTTATCGAATAATGATTAGACAAAACGGTGCTGGAGAAGGCCTCTTTGGAATTCATCTTTGACTTGGCAAAAGCCATCATAGCTCTTTTCATCATAGTAGACCCTTTCGGCAACATACCAATCTTTATGGGTTTAACCGAAAAAGTAGAGGCTGTGCAAAGAAAGAAAGTGTACAATACTGCAACCCTTGTAGGTTTCGTTTTGCTGTTAGTTTTTGCTTTTACAGGTCAGGAAATTTTAACGATTTTTGGTTTATCAATTTACAGCTTTGAAGTTGCAGGCGGAATCTTGCTATTGATAGTTTCTATAAGGATTTTGATTACTGGTGGTATGCATGAGGAGATGAGTTCGCCTGAGAGTTTAGGCGCAGTTCCCATTGCCATGCCTCTTCTTGTCGGTCCAGGAGCCATAACCACAACCATCTTTAATCTTCAAGCGTATGGTATTGCAGTGACGATTTTGTCGGTTTTAGTGGTGCTGTCGGTGACTTGGGTAATTCTCAGATTCAGCGATGGAATTTATCGGTTTTTGGGCAAAACAGGCTCCTTAGTCATTGCAAGAGTCATGGCACTGCTTATTGCCGCCATCGCAATACAATATATAATGACTGGGATTACACATTTTGTCATTTGATGCTTTGGTTGTCAATAGTTTCTACTAACAGTGACTTACAAAGGTCTTTTTTATCAGCTTACGCGCAACTTTTGGAAAAACTTGCGAAACCTCCGCATAAACAGGCCTCTCCACCTGAAAATCAAAAACCTTCTTTTTCAGCTTGTGGCTGCTTGCACAACCAGCAGCAACCCAAACCAGATGTAGAAGGCAAAAAGCAATTGGTATAGCAAACCGCTGGTTGTTGTTGTGGTATAGGGGAGTCGGCAACAACTACTACGAGAAAGGACAATGCCAAATAAGCACAAAACAAAGCAATCACTATTATATAAGATGCGATATTTTTGAAACACACAAGGAGAGCTAAAGCATTTGCATTTGGAAGAAATGAAAAAACAAATTGAAAACCTTGTTATCACTAAAGGATTCTACAATAAGCCTGAAGATATCCCTAAAAAACTGCTTTTCGCCTTCATAGAGCTCGGTGAAGCCAGCGATGCTTGGAAAAAAGGTTTACCCCAAGAGAAGATAGCAGAAGAACTCATCGATGTTATCTTTTATGTTTTGGATGCAAGCCGTTTAGCCTGCCCAGACATGAACCTAGATGTTGTTTTCAGGAATAAACTGGAAAAAAACCTTGGCAGAACTTTCCAATATGGCGAGGGCCATCGCGGCAAACAAGTTTAAGAAATCAAAACTTAACCAACGAGGTTTTTATTCATCCCTCGTAAACTATTACTTGTTGAAAAAGTTGAGCTTCACTTATCCTGCAAAATTACGTTTCAACTGCAACAGATGCGGTTTATGCTGCGGTGACACGAAAGAAAAAACAAGACATATACTCCTCTTAGAGGAAGAAGCCCAAACCATAGCGGCAAAAACTGCGCTTTCCAAACAAGACTTTTCTTTGGAAATCAGCGATAAGCACCCCTACTGTTTTGAAATGAAAAAAACCAGTGAAGGCAAATGCATATTCCTAAAAGATAACCACTGCACCATTTACTCGCTCAGACCCTTAATTTGCAGGTTTTACCCCTTTGAACTAAAATTTGACCCAGACCAAGAACAGCATGCTTTTAGTTTTACGTTGGAGTGCCCAGCTATGCTCAGAGGCGAAATTTTGGGGAAGAACTTTTTTCTAAGGTTGTTTGGATTGGCTAAAGATAGGTTGAAGTGTTAGGGTAGAAATAGAACTTAGAGTTGCTGAAGAACATCTGCTCTATCAAGCGTAATCCCGCAGTAATGACACTTAAGCAATAGGGGCTCTTCGGCTTTAACGTAAAATTTTGCCACAACAGGCTCATCACTATTGCTAATGCATGCAGGATTCACACATTTAACAATCCCCTCAATTACCTTTGGCAGCTTAACCTCAAGTTTCTCCACAACGTGGTAATCATGAACAATGTTTATTGAGGCATGAGGAGCAACCAATGCAATCCGGTTAACTTCCTGCGAATTGAGCGCACGCCCCTCAATCTTTACAATATCTTTAACCCCGAAACGTTTGCTTGGAACATTAACAGCAATGGTCATCACTCGGTTTTCCTTTCCCGTTATCCCCAAAATCTTGACAACATCAAGCGCATATCCACCGCTAATATGGTCGATAACCGTGCCATCCTTAATTTTGGAAACCCGCAGCTCCTTGTCGCTCACAGTACTCTCTCCAATAGAAGGCTATGCAACTTTAGCAAATAAAGATTTTACATTAAATATTCAAGTTACTGCTTGGTTTACACTGGGTAAATTGGAGACGCAAATCAATAACTGTAGTTCCAGCAAACTTGTCAAAGTACCGAATAAACGTAGCATTCTTAATGCGCCAACCAACTAGGACATCAAAGGGCAATAGGAAAGCCTTGCCAAAGTTTCTTACCGCTGCGTGATCATAGGACATTTTCTTTCCATCTGTTCGAACTACCTTTAAGCCGATGAGTCGTTTACCTAAGCTTTGACCGTTAAATCCTTCCAGCAATGTAGAGTAAACCCAAAGAAGCCCCAAAGTGATAAAGACAACCGCGCTGATTTCTGGAACAAAATTCCAATTTGAATTGAAGGATAAAATCATAGGCAGAAAAGTAATAGCTAGGGTAATTGCCAGTATCAGCGCTAAATCAATTAAGAATGCAATTGTTCTTCTTTGGAAAGAAGCAAGCGGAAGCTGTGTTGCTCTTTGCTCTATGTCAGCAACCTCTGCCCAGCTTTCCACGTCGTGAATAACTCTAACCGCGCTTTCCCCAGCCCTGCTTAACTTGTACTTGCCAGTAGGAGTTTGCTCTATGAAAGCCGTCAACGTACGAAGGTGAAAGCTTAGTTTTCCTGTGTCGACCTTTAGCAAATTTAGCAAGTCGGTGAAGGATGACTCGCCGTTTTCGCTTAGGTCCAGCAGTATTTCCCTTCGCAACGGATGTGACAGCACCGATAGGATCTTTGATACGTTTCCTTGATCTACTGACATTTGGCATTGCCTAGCGTTTTTCTAATAAGCGTTTATTAATAGTGGAAGGTTTTGGCATATGCTATAAACACGGGACTTCCATATAAGCTCCACTCAAAAAACGTGCTTTTCAGCTGGCAACCTAACTTTAATAGCGCAAAATAATTCATTTACTAATGTATGTCTGAAGTGGCCGTTCAAGTGTTTCGTAAGCTGGAAAATGAAGATTTACGGATATTACACGTCATAGAGGCAGCAATGAGCAAACGAGAGTTTGTTCCAAAGGAGCAAATCGCAAAGTATGCCAAGCTTCCTATGGACAGAGTAGATTTCACCCTAAGCAAACTAAGCAAGCTGGGCTTAATCTACCAAATGCAAGGAGCCTACAAAGGACACACCTTAAACTATGCAGGTTACGATTGCCTAGCAATAAACGCCCTTGTTAAAGCAGGAGTGATTGAGGCATTTGGCAAAACTTTGGGCGTTGGAAAAGAAGCCGACGTATATGACGCATTAACCCCGGATGGTAAAAGAATTGCAATTAAATTCCAAAGACTAGGTAGGATAAGTTTTAGGCAAACCAGAAGGAAACGAGGGTACGTAAAAGAGCATGTAAGCTGGCTTTTCCAGTCCCATTTGGCGGCTGAGAAAGAGTTTCAAGCTCTAAAACTTGTCTACCAGCATGGCGTTTCAGTGCCTGAGCCTATAAGTCAAAATCGGCATGTCATAGCCATGGGAATGATTGAAGGTGCAGAGCTCTCAAAATACAAGGAGATAGCAAGGCCTGAAAAAGTCCTTAAAGAGATTTTGCGTAACATACGGAAAGCTTATTTGAAAGCGCATGTTATCCACTCAGACCTTAGCGAGTACAATGTTATTTTGAAGCCTGATGGTCATGTTCTCATTATTGATTGGCCGCAGTATGTTATGGCTGACCACCCAAACGCGGAGGAACTGCTTCTGCGAGATGTTCAAAACATTCTTGGCTCGTTTAGGCGAAGGTTTAACGTGGAAGTTTCTGTTGTGGCAGCCTGCGATTACGTGACTGGAAAAGCTCGGAGTTTAGTGGTTTAGTGTTTGTTGGCGTCCAGCACGATGTAGAGGATGTTGTTGCCTCTAAGCAGTACATTGCCATAATTTGTCATTGGTTGTTCGTCTTTGCATTCGGTTGCGCCTTCAAGTAGAATGTTCATGTGTCCATCGCATTTAATCATTTTACCCTGATATTCATAGCCGTTTTTCAAAACAACTTCAATGTTTCCGTGCAATTGCTTTATCAGCACATTCAATGGTTTTTTACTTGGTTCCATCATATTACCGTGTCCTAGTCTATGTATTAGTAATATCCAAAACCCCTTACCCCATATAAAAGTCTTGTGAAACATGTTGGCTTGAAAAGTTCAAAGGGCAGTTTACATTGCTGGCTTTATCATTGGTTTTTTGACCATGGGTAATGTTTAGCCCTCTTAGCGCTCCAATTTTCAAAGCCCTCACGCCTGATTAGCTGCAAATTATGGTCTAAGTCGACATGAACTTTCTTTATTTGCAATAGCAACGCACAGCCTTTGGAGTCATCGCATTTCCAGCAGCCCTCATAACCCTTACTAATGGCGCATGAGCGTATTTTGCAGTCAAAGATGTCACCGTTCTCGCGGCATGGAGCCTTGCACTCGAGATTTTTTATTGCTGTTAAAACTTCGTAGAAGTCAGCGTATTTTTTGAATGCCGTGTTTGTGCTTGATTTTACTTGTGCGTACTTTTCAAATTGCACTTTGTTTAGCTGGTTTTCAAACTTTTTCAACGCTTCAAACAGGCTTCGGTTGGAGGGAATACAGTCTATGCAGTACAAGCCGCAGTATGAAGTAAGCGTTTTTTCAGTCATGACTGCTTAATGGTGTTAGGTTGCAATTAAAATTTTGGCAATTCTGCGATAAAGGGAAGAAAAAGGGTGTTTGTGCTACAGTTTTGATAGTATTGACAGCGCTGCAACCACTAGGAAAGCAACACCAGTCCAAAACAGGTCACCAGCAGTAAGGAAGTACACCACGATGGCGACAAGAATTGCTGGAATCAGCACGAGAAACAGTTTTATGAGGATAATTATTATCAAGCCAATTATGACCAGAATGATTAGGAAGCCAAGGTCAAATCCGCCCAGCCCCAAACTATCAAGGATAGAATAAACTACAGCCATAACAATTGCTAAGTTCATCGTTAATCCCATAGGAAAAGTGGTGGCAGGTCGGTA
>QYYE01000035.1 GCA_003589585.1 Candidatus Bathyarchaeota archaeon | reverse complement strand
TCCATAGGACTAATCCTTGCCATCGCCGTCATAGTTTCAACATTCACCGTTTCAAGCGCCATGCAAACCCAAATCGGCGACGAAATAGACAAGTACGGACCAAACATAATCATAACCCCCAACACCCAATCATTAAACGTACCCTATGGCAGCATCGTAATAGGCAACATAACCATCCGCGAGGATGCCTTGGACAAAATTCAGCAAATCCCAAACAAAGAAAACATCAACGTCCTCTCCCCCAAGCTATACAAACAAATCCAGCATGAAGGCAGCCCAATTCTTGTCGTCGGCATTCTTCCGCAAAATGAAATGAGGTTGAAGCGGTGGTGGCAGCTGACAGGAGTCTTGCCTGAAAATTTAGCCAATCAAATCCTTGTCGGCTCAACATTAAAAGAAGCACTAAATCTATCGGTAAACTCAGCCTTCCAGATAAATAATGAAACTTTCATAGTTACCGGCGTCTTGGATGAGACAGGTTCAATTGATGACTATTCAATCTTTATGCCTCTGCAGGTTGCCCAATCCCTGTTTGGACTTGAGGGTCAGGTCAGCGAAATCGACGTTGGCGCTCTCTGCAACACCTGTCCAGTTGAAGAGATTGCCCAGCAAATAATGGATGCTGTTCCCGATGTTAAGGCAATCCCAGTGAAACAGGCCGTTGAGACACGTATGCAGGCGGTGCAGCAAACCGCTAATTTTTCGTTCCTGTTAGCCTCAATTATTCTTGTTGTAGGGGTTGCTGGCGTAACAAACACGATGCTGGCTTCGGTGCATGAACGCATCAAGGAAATCGGCGTGTTGATGTCTCTGGGTGCGGATAATTCGCATCTCTACAAGATGTTCCTCTCCGAATCCGTCATCCTTGGCTTGGCAGGCGGATTAATAGGCTCATTCATAGGGGTGGTTTCTTCGGTGATTTTGGGGCCGTTGCTTATTGGAGCAACCATAACTCTTAGCCAGTTGCCCCTGTTTGTCATCCCGCTTGCCGTCGGCTTATCAGTTTCCGCTAGCGTAGCCGCAAGCCTGTACCCAACGTGGAGAGCAAGCAAAGTCGACCCTGTTAAGGCGCTAAAGGCGGTGTAAACATGTTAGAGCTAAAAGAAATCACCAAAGTCTACGAAATGGGCAACAGCCAAGTGCTCTCACTTAATGACGTTAGCCTGAAAGTTGAGAGAGGGGACTTCTTAGCAGTGATGGGGCCTAGCGGCAGCGGCAAATCCACCCTGCTCTATACCATCGGCGGATTGCTAACACCAACTAAGGGTCAAGTAACAATCGATGGCGTGTACATTTACCAGTTAAGTTGCAGGGAGCGCGCAAGGTTCCGACGGGAAAACATAGGCTTTATCTTTCAAACGTTTGAGTTGCTGCCTTATTTGACGGCGCTGGAAAACGTGGTTCTCCCGCTGCATCTGGCAGGTGTATCTGCGGTTGAGCAGGAAGAGTTGGCTTCTGAAGCCCTCAGAAAAGTTGGCTTAGAAAAGAGAGCTAACCATAAACCTTCAGAGTTGAGCGGTGGGGAACAGCAGAGAGTCGCTATAGCCAGAGGAATTGTAAACAAGCCGAGTATTCTTTTGGCCGATGAACCCACTGGAAACTTGGACCAAAAAACAGGTAGCGAAATCATGAAGTTACTGTGCGAGTTGCACAAAAAGGATGATTTGACGCTGGTTTTTGTGACGCATGACCCAGCAAAAGCCAGCCTTGCAGACAAAGTTGTGGAGATGCTTGATGGTCACATAGTGAGAAGTCACTTTAAATCAAAATGAGGCAAAAGAATGGGAAAAAATAAACATGAGTTGAAACTAAAACCCCAAAACCAACCACCGTATAATCAATCCAAAAGAGGGCTTTCTAAAGGCGTCAAACTGTTCTTGCTCTTAGCTATAGTTGCAGTTGCAGTGACCGTTTGGGTTTTCACTTCACAGTCTGCTCCACAAGCAACATTAGAAACGGGTTACCCCACCAATGTGGCTGGAATCACATATACGGATGCCACGGTGAGTTCTGACGGGTCAAGGGTATCTTTGCCTTATAGTTTTGCGAATTCAAGTAAGCTTGTTTTCATCGATCTAAAACTTCAAGAACCAACAAGTGAAGTAACCTTTCAAGGTCGCTCTATACCTCTTGCCCTCTACAAGGGCGGCAATTATTTGCCTTTAGTTGTCATTTCTACGCCGCAGCAACAGATAATCAGCGGCATCAGAGTCTGCGAGCCCTGTGGTTCGTTCAGCTTTCACATCAAAGAGGGAAAATACCTTGAATGCGATGCATGCCGCACACGGTGGGATATTGAAACTTTCGCTGGGGTAAGCGGTGGTTGCACAGGTTATCCTCCGCCAAAGCTTTCCAATGTAGTTGGCGATAAAGTGGAAATTGACCTTTCCTCTTTGCCCATAAAAATCTTGGCGTAGAAACGGCGTTAGTGAGCTAGTTTGGAAGGTTGCATGAGGCATCCTTTTCTCTTTTTGCTTTAGCCACTGCTGTAGGTAATCTTTCGTTTGATTGATGGAAAAATTGGATATTTGAACAATTTATTTATAAGTATAAGATTGTTATATTCAGCTTGACCAAACATGGTTGCCCGATGTGAAACCGTAGGCAAGTACGTCATGCCTGTCTTCCGTTCCCTCGTAGCCAAAGAATTAGTCTTCACTTACAAGTTAACGCAGGTTCAAGCTGCCGAGCGACTTGGAACAACGCAAGCCGCCATCAGCCAGTACATAAACTCAAAACGAGCACTCAAAGGAATTGAAGAATTCAGTGAAGACATGCCAAGAATTCAGGCTATGGCTAAAGAAACTGCCAAACGCTTGGCAAACAACGAGATAGACGCTGAAGAAGTTATATTGGATTTTTGTAAGCTGTGCCCCAGTTTCTGTAAAGGTGGACTGCAAAAATCAACTAATGATTTTGCTATATAATTGGCTCCTTGTTGCAATAGAAGACTAAAATACAGCATTTTTCGTATCTGTAACGGGCCAGCACTACTGCTGTGAGGAAAAATGGGCATGTCCGATAAAGATAGAATTATCCCACATACAATGGCTACTCAGCACCCTGACAACGTTAACGTTCCTGAGTGGAGCAAAAGTGAAGTTATCGATGGCAACGTTGAAGTCTACGAGGCGCTTCATGCATACCAAACCTTGGGTTGCCAAGAGGTCATGTGGGATTCAGAGGGCAAAGACGCTGATACCCGTGTGGTCAGAAAATTGCTGTCTAAGTATTGGGAGTACTTTGCCTCGCACACCATAGGCGAGAACGTTTTCTTAACCTATAGGCTACCTAACCCAAAAATTGAAGGAGTCGAAAAGAAGTATGTTGTTGAGACTCTTCAGAACATTCCTGTGGCTTATGATGTTGCTTCCTCGGTTTACAAACGAGAAATTGCTCCTCTCTTTGAGGTGATTTTGCCCTTCACTACAGACGGCAAAGAACTCATTATGCTTCGTAATTACTACACAAGAGCCATTGTTGCCGATGAAGAGGAAGTGCTCTATGAATCCCTAAGAGTGTCAGATTGGATTGGCACCTTTAAGCCTAAAAAAATTAAAGTCATTCCGCTGGTTGAGGATTTCAACAGTGTACTAAACATCGACAAAATCGTAACACCTTACCTAAACGCTGTTAAACCTGGCTATCTGCGGGTTTTTATCGCACGCTCCGACCCAGCCCTAAACTACGGTTTGCTCTGTGCAGTTCTGCTGACGAAGATGGCGCTTTCAAAGCTCAAGACTGTGGAGTTGGAAACGGGCGTGAAGATGCATCCTATACTTGGTGTTGGGTCTAAGCCGTTTAGGGGTCACTTGTCGCCAGGAAACCTTGAGGGGTTCCTTGAAGAGTACAAGGGATTGTCTACCGTTACTGTTCAGTCAGCGGCAAGATACGATTACCCCATTGACAAAGTGAGAGAGTTCGTTAGAGTCCTCAACGAGAGACTTCCAAACGGTGAAGCTGAGGTAATTGGCGCTGAGGAGGAAGCTGTTTTGATGGGGGTACTTGGTAAGTGTAGAGCGGAGTATGAGCGTCACATTGAACTCTTAGCGCCGTTCATCAACAGCATCGCTCCGTATGTTCCGCCGCGAAGAGCCAGAAAACTACACGTTGGACTCTTTGGTTACAGCCGAAATGTGGGCGGTGTTAGTCTTCCACGGGCAATTACTTTTGCTGCGGCTTTGTACTCGGCTGGGTTGCCTCCAGAATTTGTCGGTTTAAAGGCGCTACGGAAGCTTAGCGATGAAGAACTTAGTGTTCTAAAGAGGTACTACGTTAACTTGAGGAGTGACCTTGACTTAGTCGGCGGTTACGTTTCTCACAAAAATGTTGACATGCTTGCGGAAATGGCAAAGAAGACCGCGGAGAAAGCGAAAATGAGCGAGGCGCAGCTGAACAGTGCGTTGAGCTTGGTTTTGGAGGATTTTGAAGCGGTTGAAGAAACCCTTGGCATTAGGCTTGGACCTAAAAGTTGCATGGAGCGAAAGCATGAGAACTTTACCAACAACTTTCTGCTGTCATGCCTAGAATGTGACGATACGGAAGCCCGAAAAGCCCTGGTTGAGTCAGCGAAAATAAGAAAATGCCTAGGATAACCAATCGTTTCCGCCAAAACCAAATTATCTTTCTTGCGTCATGGCTTCGCTTTATAAGAGTCCAGAAACCTTGACTAAAAACCCGATTCTTAGTCAAGAAACCTAAACAAAAATGCATTTAACTCTAAAGACAAGCGAATTTAATGAGAAAAAATGCCCAACAGAAAATTAGCGTTATCAATTCTCGCTTTCATATTCCTAGTTTCAATAGCAACTGAATTACTCCTCATAGGCTCATGCAAGGCAAATCCATTTTTTTATAAACTTGAGGAGAGAGAGGTGTCTCCACCCGCTGAGGTCCAGCCTCCTAAAGTCTCAATCAAGTTACCAGAGAACAATTCAGTGCTTGTTTCAAACCATATTCTTCTGAGTTTTAGGATACTTGTTGTTATTCCTCCTCTTCCTGAACTGTTCTTTGAAAATCTAGCGGTATCTGAGGTGTATTTCAAAGCAAGCTGGCTTCCGAACAACACTTACTTTGACATTCAACCCCTTGTAAATTATAGAGACGTCCAATCGCGAATATGGAAAAATGATTCTCGTACGCCTGTACTAAGCGGCTACTCATTTTCTCATGAATTTTCCGCTAACATCACTGATGTGCCAGGTGGAAAACAGTACATTGAAGTTTTTGTAGTAGAAGCAGGTTCACGCTATACCTACCGAAGCGATTTAACGATATATCATGGAAACTATAAAGTAGCTAATTCTTCAGCGGTCAACTTTACAGTCGATACAACTGCTCCAACAATCTCGGTTTTATCACCTGAAAACAAAACTTACGATTCATCGGATTTGCCTTTGGATTTTTCAGTGAACGAGTCGGTTTCAAAGTTAACCTATGTTTTGGATAACAAGACGAATGCAACCATCACTGGAAACACCACTCTAACCGGCTTATCTTACGGGGAGCATAACTTGACTGTTTACGTATGGGATATTGCTGGAAACATCGGCGCAGAAACAATAAACTTCTATGTCCAAGAGCCTTTCATAACTGAACCCGCCATAATCTCTGCCGCTGGGACCTCAGCCATTGTTGCCATCACAGGTTTGCTGGTCTTCGCTAAGAAATGTCGTCACTAACTATCTGCAAGAAAACTTGTTAAGACCAAAAAGAAATCACTCGGCATATTTGGATGCTATTAGAAACTCTATGCAGAAACTATAGAGGGGTAGGTCAGTATTGACGGAAAAAACCAGTCGATAACATGTTGAAAACCCCGTGAAAAACCTGCTTTTTTATAAGGGGAGGGGGTCGTGGCAGAGCAGCAAACGTTGGTTTTTATAGGGGATCTTCTGAGAGCAACAAACGCGGGCGTTCTACTGTCTGAAATAGCTGTTTATTGGTTGGTTTTTTGTGTGAAAATTCTTTATAGGCAACGGCTCGTTTTCTGCAACAGACGGGCGAAATATCTCATTGTGTCTGGGTGATTCTTGTAAGCCCAATTCATCTGCCAACAGCATCAACTTAATGCACCGCCAACATATTTGCAGTCTAATATCCAAGGTATGCAGAAAACCCGTAGAGGGGAGGTCAAGCCACTGCCAGCGCAAACACCGAAAGATACGCAACTTCTTTAAAACGCTAAACACAATATAGCTATTGAGGAATCAAGAACAATGTCCATCCAGAAAACCCCAGAACAAAACACCATATTCTTCGTATGGTTCAACCAGTACGCCGGTATTCTCCTAAAAACCCCAACAAAAACCCTCGCCATAGACCCCGTCGACATAAAACCCAAAAGCCTCCAAAACACCGACGCCATCCTCATAACCCACGAACACTACGACCACCTCGACCCCAGACTCATAACCGAAATCCAAAAAGCAACCGACTGCACCATAATCGCCGACGCCGCCTCCACAAAAAAACTCCACCACACAATCCCCACAGACAAACTCCAAGAAATCAAACCAACCCAAGAAATCAAAATCGGCGAAGTCTCAGTAAAAGCAGAAAAATGCCAACACAACGCCCAAGCACCCGTAACCTACATCATAACCAGCGAAGACCAAGTCAAAATCTACCACACCGCCGACAGCCTACCCTTCCCAGAACTCGCAGCCCTCGGACAAAGAGAAAAATTCGACGTAGTCTTCTGCACAGTCGGCATAGCACCAGGCACCAACCCCCAAACAGGCTTCGAAATAGCCAGACTCACCAAACCACAAGTCGCCGTCCCATACCACACAGCCTCAAGCACTAGCCAAACCGAATTCGCATCCCTACTAAAGAAAGAGTTGCCAAGAACCGCATGCTTGATTCCTGAACTAAACAAAATCTATCAAGTTTCAAAAAGGAAGTGATAAAAAACAGTGAAAAAGCAGAACTCACTTGACGAACGGAAAAACAAGATGGCAAACATACTCTACAAAATCGACGCCATAAAATTCGGAGTCTTCAAACTCTCAAGCGGAAAAGCAAGCCCCTACTACATCGACCTCCGAGTAATCCCAAGCTTCCCAGACGCATTCAGAGAAATCTGCGACTTCTATACCCAATACATCACCACAAACATCGGACTCCAAAACTTCGACCGAATAGCCGCAGTACCCATAGCCGGCATACCCTTCGCATCCCAAATCGCCTACAACCTCAAAAAACCCTTCCTCTACGTGCGCAAAGGCATCAAACTCCACGGAAGAGAAAGAAGAGTCGAAGGCATCCTCTTCCCTGGAGACAAAGTCCTACTCATAGACGACTTAGTCACAACAGGCTTAACCCTAAACAAAGCCGCAGACGCAGTAAGAGCCGAAGGCGGAGTAATAACTGAGGCCATTGCCTTTTTGGATAGAGAAGAAGGCGGAAAACAAAAACTGCAAGCAAACGGCATAAAACTTCACACACTACTAAACATAAGCGACATCGCCAAAACACTCTACGAGTTAGGCGCCATCGACCAAGAAAACCTAAAAACCATCCAAAAACAAATCAAAAAACAATAAATTTTCAATCATAAAAAATAAGGCTCAATTCCTCAAGTAGCGAATGCAATTTTTCCACAGCCACAAAAACATCCTGCTCTCTCTTAGCCCCCGTGCAAACCAGTTTTCCACTGGCAAAGAGCAAAATCACAACTTTCGGCTCTTCCATGCGGTAAATCAACCCGGGAAACTGCTCAGGCTCATACATTGTGTGCCCAAGCGTGTAAGCAGCCTTCTCTAAGTCAATCATGCCGCCTAGTCCTCCGGAAGCCACGATATTTTGGATTTTTAGTTCGGGTTTGCTTATGATTATTATGCCGCCTTTTTTGAGTTCCTTTACAACTTTCATGACGGCTCGGCGGGCTTCTTTTTCTGATTTGGCGCCGGTGCAAACCATTTTTCCAGAATTAAAAATCAGCGTTGCGGTTTTTGGGCGCTTTAGCCTGAAAACGAGTCCAGGAAACTGTTCGGGGCGGTATTCAACGCCTGGGTAGCCTTTCACTACAGCGTTTAAATCAACTTTTTGGTTTAGCGTTGCGGAAGCGACTACATTTTCAATGCTTATTGTAGCTTTAACTTTTGGCATCGATTCCCCTCTTGTTTTTGCGCCCTTAAATACTCCTTATTAAAAGCTATTGTTTATAAATGAATCTGTGATTCCGCTGGCACTGCACTCTGTTGGGCAGGTTTGTTTTTCTTGTCTTTGAGTATGGGAATCACAAACTCGAGAATCACAAGCAGCACTATTAGAATAATTACTATGGGTAAGCCATAAGGATTGTTTTCTGGGCGCATGAAAAGGGTAATGTGGCCAAACCAGGGAATACGCATCACCACTTTTCCCAATACAAGGTCCTGTGAAACTCCCAAATCACCTGGCCAATTATCGTATTCGCTTGGTGAGGGTACTGCTGGCCATTTGCGTCCATTGCCGTCCCCCTTTGTTTGGAAGTACAGTTTGCCGTCAACTTGGGTTTTTTCAACTATACGGTGCACGATGGGTGTGGCTGAGGGGTCATCGGGTTTATTTGGGTCTCGGAAAACGATGATGTCGCTGTTTGGGTAGTTGGCGTTTAGGGTCTCTGGGTTAACTGCTTGGATGATTAATATGTCGCCCACGTGCAGGGTTTGGTCGAACGGGTGAGACCAGCCCTCGCAGAAGCTGCCGTAGGGAACGCACATGCTGCCGCTTTCCACTACTCGCAGTGGAGAGGATGAGCCTAGTACGAGTTGTAGGCCTATGAAGAAGCCGAGGATTATGGCGACGATGAGTGCGATGGCGATGGCGGTTTTGAAGTAGTCGTTTCTCCAGAGTTTTTTTAGGGCGTTCAATTTCTTGCCTCTGTTGAATAAGATATGCCCTTGAATAAGGGTTCTTTGTTTTAAAACTTACCGCTCTAGAAATAAAAATAAAGAGGGCGAAAGATAAGCATCAGCCAGGTTTGTTGGCTGATTTATCTTAGATTTTCCTTTTGCTTAAAACTTCGCGGAATACGTTGCCGCATTTTGGGCATTCGTAGAGACCGATTTCCAGCTGCATGCGTTTACCATTTTTGTCTGGGCGCCCTGCCATCTTCCATGTTTTCTTTGGCTGTGAAACTTCTGTTCCGCATTTTGGACATTTAGCCATTCAATTTTTCCTCCGTATTATCGCTTCCATGCTTTTAGGCTGATGGAATAAAAAACTTTCCATAGCATTCCCATAGATATCGTCTTATTTAATGGTTCAGTTAAGCATTTTTCTGTCAATCTCCTGTTGCGTGCTTATTTGAGGTGCGTCTAAAGCGGGTTTTTGAGCCGTTTTCTCTCTTTATGTGAGCGTGGCGGTTTTTAGTGTGCCACAAGATGGCAACTGTGGAAGGCTGCTTTTTTGGGTTGCAATGTTTTTTGGCGTCTGTTTCGGTGTGGGATATGCGTTTTTCTCCACATGCCTTGCATGGCTCCATGTTGAAGCCGCCACTGTGTGCTTGTGGAAGCATGTATCGTTTGTTTTTTTCTCCGCAAGAACCATTGATTAGCAATGACAGCGCAATGCAGTCGGGCACTAGCACAGCCCATTCGGCAGACAACCTCCCGCAACAAAAAAAGCCTCAGCCCACCCCAAATTAACAATTTTGGCCAATAAAGCAAGGTAAGAAAACGCAGTTTTACAATCGCACATCACAGCAACTGTTTTATTTGCCCCTAAAATAACCGTTATCACAGTTTACTGGACAAGGAGACCCTAACGCTTATGGTAAAAGTAGAATACGACAAAAAAGCCGACGCCCTCTACATATGGGTAAGAAAAGCAAAATACGACATAAGCGAAGAACTAGCCGAAAACGTCATAATCGACCTAGACAAAACAGGACGCATCATAGGCATAGAAGTTCTGGACGCCTCAAAAAACATGGGGCAAGAATTGGTAACAAAAATACTTAACACAGAAAAACTTGAGGCAACAGCATAAAAAAGCCACCCCTCAAGCAGGCGAACCTACCCCTCTATCGTTTCTGCAATGAGTTTCTAATATGCCCCAAATATGTCCGCTTGCGCTATCCCTCTATAGGTTACAACATACAACCACTAATAGACACCAAATAGATTAGTATCCACCCGACACTCCACCAGCCACACAGTTTTTTTAGCGGATTTTCGATTTTGGCTGGTAGGCAGAAAATCTAACCGATGAAAAGAATGCAACTAGCAACGATGCCCATGCAAGCCTCTCGAAAAGGAATAGACTGCTGCATTTTCTCGCTAATAAATTTAGAAAATTTGATAGGGCAACCGATTAGTTATGTTGTTCAGAGGGGCAAAGATTGGCTAATCCACACATAAGTTTATTTTTAGGTGCAGGAGCTTCCGCTTTTTTCGATTTTCCTACAACCAAAACTTTCATCAATGACCTGAGACAGCATTTAGGAACTGTCGAAGTGGATTTACTCAACAGCATTCTTGCCATCAATGGATTTTACGATGCCGAGCATGTACTTGAATTACTTAACGCCTTAGATGCGGTCAATAGATATCCCGCTGATAGTTTTTTCAGAAAGTATAACCCGACAATAACTCTCCCCAACAGAGGCAACTTACCATTTATAGACGTTTTAGGGGCACTGTCAAATTTACGGAATAAACTAATTGATGACATCTACCGACAATATGAATTTAGAGAGAACAAAGTGGATGATATTTGCAAGGTTTATTCTCCATTAATCGAACTCTTGTTTTTCCTTAATCAAACAAGTGTAGTCTCCGTTTTTACAACCAATTATGATAGAGTCATTGAAAAAATGTGTTATAAAAAGAATATTTTTGTAACGGATGGTTTTGTGAGAAACGGAGAAACTGAGAAGCATGAATTAAATCCAGAAGAATACGAATGGTATCCAGACGTCGTTTAGGCATATTCCTGAAAATGATCCAAAAAGAATTAATCTCTTTAAGCTACATGGTTCTTTAAATTGGCGCATTAGATATGATGACCGGATTGTGAGAATAGCATCCGAAGAAAAGTCAACATCGAGAAATTATAAGAGTAATCTTGTGATTTATCCATCGGAAAAGGTAAAACCAGAAATCGAACCATTTAGAACGCTCCATAATGAATTCATATCTGATGTTAACCGATGCAATATCTTAATCTTTATTGGCTTCGCTTTTCGTGATGAGTATATTAATAGTATACTCAATGATGCTGGAAAAAAATATCTGATTATAATTTCACCACATGATAGCGATATCATTAAGAAACCAAACGGAAACGCATCGAAATTCAAGAGAACCTATGCAATTGACGCAAGTTTTGGAAAAGCTGAAACGATTAACGAACTTCAAAAGACTCTTGCGTCAATAGATTTAAGTCTGTTTTCATGACGGCAGAATGAATCATTTTAAAAGTCTTTAACGACCATTCAACTAGTCATTTAATATCTGAAATGGCAATCTCTAAACTGACAAAAAAGCGCTGAAGGATTTAGAGGGAGCAGAAGGACGAGCGGTATAGGTATTTTATCAGGCGAATTCCAATGTGAAAATAGCACAAATAGCACCGATAATTCACAATATTATCGCCTAACATTTTTTATACTACAATCAAAGCATGTTTTGTAATCTTGAAGGTTCACTTCCTTGTTGCAGGCAGCTTCTGAAAATGCTTTTGAGTTGCTCGTTAAGCCAGTGCGAAGGCTAATTGAACAGAGAGGATTCCCTAAGCCAACGGAGCCGCAGGAAAAAACTATCCCTAAAATCCTTGAGGGCAAAAATGTTCTGTTGATTTCTCCGACTGCTACCGGCAAAACCGAAGCTGCTTTCCTGCCCGTGCTGAGCATGCTACTGCAAGCGCCGAAGACTCCGGGGATAAAAGTGCTCTATATTACGCCGCTTAGGGCGCTTAATCGTGACTTGCTGGAGCGGCTACAGTGGTGGTGCAACAACCTTGACATCAGACTTGCGGTTAGGCATGGTGACACAGAAACTAAAGAGCGCACCCGCCAGTCCAGAAGCCCGCCAGACATTCTCATAACCACGCCTGAAACATTGCAGGCTATACTGTCGGGGTGGCATTTGCGTCAGCATCTGCAGAGCTTGCGGTGGGTGGTGATTGATGAGGTGCATGAGTTGGCGGATAGCAAGCGTGGAAGCCAGCTGTCTTTGGCGCTGGAACGCGTCCGAAGCCTAACTGGCAAAGACTTTCAAATGATTGGTTTGTCCGCAACCATTGGCACGCCGGAAAAGGTCGCCCAGTTCCTTGTAGGCACCAGCCGCCCAGTCGAAATCGTGCGAACTCCCGTTGCCAAAATGGTGAAGCTGCAGGTTATTTATCCCAAGCCCACTGAGGAGGACGCTCAGTTTGCCGCAAAAATCTTCACGCACCCCGAAGTCGCCGCCAGACTGCGGATTATTCGCGATTACATGACCAAACACAAATCTGTGCTCTTGTTCACCAACACCCGCTCCATCTCGGAAGTTCTGGCTTCCCGATTCAAAGTGTGGGACATGGACTTTCCAATCTCCATCCACCACGGCTCACTAGCCAAGCCCTCACGCATCGCCGCCGAAACAGGGCTAAAACGCGGGGACCTCAAAGGATTAATCGCTACCAGCAGCCTTGAACTCGGCATTGATGTTGGCCGCATTGATTTTGTGGTGCAGTACATGAGTCCAAGGCAGGTAACACGGCTCATCCAGCGTGTTGGGCGCGCGGGGCACAGTTACGGGCACGTGGCAGAAGGCTTAATCGTGGGCATGGACTCCGACGACACGCTGGAAGCACTGGTTATCGCACGCCGGGCACTGAGGGAAGAGTTGGAGTCAGTTGAGCTTCCCGACAAACCCTACGACGTCCTAACCCACCAAATAGCCGGACTGCTCCTAAAAAACAGGCGCCTCGACTTCGCTGACATCTTGGAGCTAACAAAAAAAGCCGCACCCTTCCAAAACATGACAATAGAGGACGTGGAGAAAGTTCTCAAATACATGCATCAACGTTTCCCGCGGCTGGCATGGGTTTCCTTTGAAGACCAAGTGGTGCTAAAACCCCAGCGGACAAAAGCCCTGTTTGAGTACTACTTTGACAACCTATCCATGATTCCTGAGGAGAAACAGTTCCTTGTAATCGACGAATCCACAAACACATCCATAGGCGTTTTAGACGAAGCCTTCATGGCTGAATACGGCAAGCCAGGCACAAAATTCATCATACGCGGCAGCCCCTGGCAAATAATCCATGCAACCGAAGACAAAGTTTACGTGCGCCCAGTCAATGACCCGACAGGTTCAATTCCAAGCTGGATAGGTGAAGAAATTCCGGTGCCTTACGAGGTGGCGCAGGAAGTAGCGGAAATCAGGGGCACTGTTGAGGAGAAAATTCTCAGCGGTCTCTCTCCTGAAGAAGTCGGCGTTTTGCTTTCTGAGCGGTACTGCGCTGACCAAGAGACGCTTTTGAACGCGATTGCTGAGACGACTGAGCAGGTGAACGCGGGATTTGCCGTGCCCACGCCGTTTCGGATAGTGGTTGAGGACTGGGACGAATTCATAATTCTCCACACAAATTTCGGCTCACTTACCAACCGCGCGTTCGCCCAGCTGCTTGGCCAGGTCTTGTCAGATAAGCTTGGGCGCGGCATCGTGGTTCAGCATGACCCATACCGCATATTTGTCCAAACCATGGGCACCATGAGCGCACAACGACTAATTGAGGTTGTCAATGAACTGCGCGACATGCCACAGCAGACGGTTAGGGACACGCTGAAGCGGTCTACCGTGAAGACTGGCTTGTTTAAGCGCAGAGTCATCCATGTTGCCCGCCGTTTTGGAGCGCTCAAGAAATGGGCTGACTTTAGCAGCGTAAGCCTGCAAAAACTGATTACAAGTTTTGAAGGCACACCGATTTATGAGGAAGGGCTCAAAGAAGTTTTCCAAAAAGACCTTGACGCAGACGGGCTGGTCAGGGTTCTCGGCAGACTTAGGGATGGCACCGTTCGCCTGCAGGAAGTTGTAACTGGAGGTTACGCGACACCGGTTGCTCGGGTAGGAATTGAGCGGGTAAGCATGAAAACGGATTTGATTCCCCCTGAACGGTTACGCGCTGTTCTTGTTGAGTCAGCTAAGGCACGGTTACTGAACGAAACGGGCAATTTTGTTTGCACTAACTGTTGGGACTACATGGAGATGATACGCATCAAAGACCTGCCAGATAAACCAAAATGCCCCCGATGCGGATCCTTGGCGATTGGCTTGTTGAAGGTTGAGGAAGAGAAGGCAATGCCGCTGGTTGAGAAGAAAGGCGTCGGGTTAGCTAAGAGTGAGGAGAAGATGCAGCATGTGGCTAAACAGTCGGCGAAGCTGATTGAGCGGTATGGTAAGGCGGCTGCAGTGGCGTTGAGTGCCAGAAGGGTTCAGGCTAGCGACATAGCGGCTGTACTGGAGAAGGAGCCCAAGCTCTCGGATGGGTTTTACGAGTTGGTTTTGGAAGCTGAACGTAAGGTTTTAAGTAAACGGTTCGGATAGCCTCATCGTCTGCCATCTTGATTGGTTTGTTGTACAATGAATACAACACCTTTTTAAGGGTAGATTCCCATATTTTTTGCTATCTGCTTATGTTTGCTCGTAGGGGACTGGAATGTGGAGATAAGCCGAAGAAATTTACGCAACGAAGTTCTGGAACGCATCAAATACGTGAAAACTTGCGTTATGGCTCGAGAGCTTTGCTTGCTTGTACGCACGAACCGGGCGGTTTTAGAACCCAAAGACGTTGCCGAAGTCTGCCAGTACATCTCGAATCTCTGCAGTGAAGAGGGCTGCATGGAGCCAAGCGAGTTATGCATGAAAGCTGCAAGCGCTGTAGGTTCAGCGGATGAAGAGAAATACCTAGACTTGTGCGCACAGAGCTGCGTTAAATGCGGAGAAGCCCGAAGACCCTTACCAAAGAAAGATGCTTACGTGGCATAACAAGGCATGATTGTTAATTTTTCTATAGGAGGTAATTTGGTATGTTTATTGCGCCGTTTGTTCCAAGTCCAAACTGTGTTGTAGAATACATGCTCAAGCTGGCGGATTTGAAGGCTGGTGAAGTATTATTTGATATGGGCGCGGGTGATGGACGAACAGTAATTATGGCTGCAAAGAGTTTTGGCGCTCGCGGCGTGGGGATTGAGCTGCGTGAGGACTTGGCAAAGAAAGCTTTAGGCAGCATTCATGAGAACGGTCTCGAAAATCGAGTAACAATTGTTAACGGCGACATGTTTGACGTTAACTTAACCTCGGCCGACGTAGTTTACCTGTATTTGACGACCAGTGCCAACGAGAAGATTAAGCCAAAGTTGGAGAGAGACCTAAAGAAGGGTGCGCGTGTGGTTTCGCATGATTACGAGATTATCGGTTGGCATCCTGAGAAGATAGAGAATTTCTGTGAGAATCCGCAGTTGGGCTATCCGTCTCACACGATTTATCTCTATAGAAAACCCTGAGCGGTAGCTCTGATTTTGGCATGTGTGTTTTGTTTTTCTATTAGTTGTTGTTGCCGAGCCCTCCTCCCCACACAACAACCAGCGGTTTGTGCTGCCTATTGCTTTTTGACGACAGGTTGAGGTGTGCATTGCAGGCTGGTTGTGGGCGTTACCACAAGCAGAACACGACGCGGGTTAATCAGCGACCATTCTGAGCTGGTCTCGCCTACCTGCCTATATGCTGACAAAGGCTTTGCTGAACACGCAAATTAGAAGCGGCAATTTTCAACATGATAGTAGCTCAGAAAACCGTCAATACTGACTGCCCTCTTAGGATTCTGCAATAAAATTCCAAATTAATTCCGAATTGCTTATCACAGCTTCGGTTTTTCGGGGCTGGCAGGTTGTTTTTTTGGGCAGCGATAGGTAAACAATTATATCTTGAAGTGTTTTCTTTAAAGCCGAAGGGTCCGTGGCGCAGCACGGATAGCGCGTCAGCCTTCTATCACCCTTGGCGGGTGGGGAGACAGCTGAACGTCATGGGTTCAAATCCCATCGGACCCGCTTCTTAACTTATTTCTTGCGTTTTTCTAACGTAGGAATGGGGTCATAAAAAAGGAGTCAAAGCAATGAGGCAAACATGTTCAAGGGCCAGGACTCATAGGGTTTATTAACAAACGCATCCAGCTGCCTTATTCCTTCTATCGTGTCAAATTTTTCTTTGAGCTCAAACAATTCGTTAAAGTCCTTTAAAGCAAAAATGAACAGGTTATAATCCCCGATATTTTCCAAAACTACAATCAGATTCTGTATGCTGAGAATTTTTTCTAAAATTTCAGGCATTTTACCTCTGTTTTCAACTCTTACAAACATGAAACCAAATGCTTCATATCCAATCTTTTTCAGACTAATGGTTATTGTGGACCTGCTAAGTAGCGTTCCTCTCAGCTTATTGTATCGTTCTATCACGTTTTTAGTCGAGACATCAAGCTTTTCAGCAATCTGTTTAAATGGAACTCGGGAATTATTCGTAAGCAACTTGGCTATTTCTCTGTCTTTTTTATCGAATTTTATTTCACCCGAGCTATTTGGTTTCGTGTAGTAATTTGGCTTCTGCTCAAATCTGCTCATGAGGGGTGGAATCACAAGGTTTTCAGGATGATCTACCCCTGACATATTGGTCAATATCTTAGCATCTGCCTGTTTTACAAGTGGGTGCGCCTCAATTTCACGGATTATCCCTGAAATCTCTTGAATATCGCGCATGATGACAACTGCAGCCATGTTTGTTAACCCAAAAACGTTCTTAAATGTG
>QYYE01000034.1 GCA_003589585.1 Candidatus Bathyarchaeota archaeon | reverse complement strand
CATAGACGATCTTCTAAGAAACAAAGTGATTAAACTTCGCACAAGGTATGAGTGGGGACCCAAAAAGATTGCCGGTTGCCTCATGAAGGGATAAACTATTTAACGCCAGCAGAAGTATACCTCAAAAACGAAGTGTTACCCATTTTCTAGATAGAACACCTCCAGCACAAGAAAGAAGAACTATTTTGAAGTTGCAGGAGCCTTAGCCACATAGTTATCTGTCAGTTTCTTGAGTCGTTCCCGTTGTTTGCACCGTTTAGCTTGCCAATCTATGGCTAACATGAAAATGTAGGGCAGCGAAAGATAGAAGACTGCAAAGTACAAATTGTTAAACAGTGAAGTGTACGGATTTGCAAGAATCCATTCTTGGTTTGTAAAGTCTAAACCATAACTTAACCTCAAAACATCAACCAGCACAAAAGCCGTCAAAGTTAATGCTAAAACAACGATGAATTGGGTAAAAACTCTTCTTTCTTTGCCTAAAATAAGCGAGGGAATAATTGATGACAAAACAAATACCCATGCGAAAGCATATACAAAAACAATCATGTCTATCCTAGTCAGCAACCAACTGCTCATCATGGGAAAAACCGAACAAATAGAATTCACAACTGTTGTGACAGCTGTTTGAGTGAAAACTTGATAGCTAACCATTAGAGTCCAAGCTACAGATAAGTATGCTGGAGTTGCTAGGGCAGCTCTCACTAGACAGGACACCCAACATTAATTCGAAGGGCTTATTTTATAAAACTTGCCATAGATGAAGAAAAAGGGTAAACTGTTTAACGGTCTAACTAAACAGCGTCCACTCGAGTAACTTCTGGCACTCTTGCTTTAATTACGCGCTCAACGCCTTGTTTTAGCGTCATAGTAGACATTGGGCAACCAGCGCATGCACCGCGAAGTTTAACTTTGACAACGGTGCCTTCAACGGCTACTAGGTCTATGTCTCCACCGTCAGCTTGCAGTTGAGGCTTTATTTCAGCAAGAGCAGCTTGCACTCTGCTTTCAATACTTTCAACCAAACTAATTCACCAGTTAAACGTCAATAAACAAACAAATCTATTAAACCATTCTCTCAAAAAGCAGAAAAAATAGCTAAAATACTTAGGTATTAGATTGTGGTGCGGTCGCCGGGATTTGAACCCGGGATCATTAGCTTGGAAGGCTAAAGTCCTAAACCAGACTAGACGACAACCGCGCACCTAAGTCCATATTATCAGGCGTATTTTAAGTTTATCGGGATTTAAGGCACTTGACGATTAAATTTTGCATTTTCCAATGGAAGAGTATATCTTGCTCAAACTACGCTAAGCTAAATAGAGATTCAGTTCAGGTTGGAAGAGATGGTTTCAGGAAAGGAAACAAAAGTTCCAAGCAGCCGTATAAAAATCCTAACCAGAGACGCTAAACAGATGGTGAATGGACCATATTACTGCCCCAAATGTCGCAAAGAGCTGCTGCAGATTTTGGCAGATGTTAAAAACAAGCAGGCGTATGCTGTCTGCAAATGTGGGCTTGAATGGCCGTTAACTTATGCGCCTGTTTTTCAACCCATCGATTACTATAACAAGTTTAGGGATTTGTGGAAAAAACAAAGCTACGGCATAATAAAGCAAAAATAAGCTATTCAATCATGCTTTGCTCACGCTGGCATGACCCAAACGGAGGCTTCTTAAACAAAGTCTCTATAAGCAAGAACCACTCGTAATAGGAAATGGGGCTAAAGCTGTTGAGCGAAGAGAAACTTGAATTTTCCCGTCCACTGCTAATTTTGGGTAACCTTGTGCTTCTGGCATGGATACTGCTGGGTTTTATCGGCGTGTATTTGTTCAATCAACTTTACGGTTGGCTCTATCTGCTTTTTGCAGCTGCGTTGATTTTTGTTATTTTGCGTCGGCTCGGCTGCAGTAGCTGTTACAGATGCAAGTCCTGTACCAGCGGTTTTGGCAGGCTCGCGGGCGCCTTCTTTGGCAGAGGCTTTGCTAAAAGGGAAAGTGTGGGTAATAGGAAGGGGTTGATATTTTTTATTTACGCTTTGCTTTTTTTGCTTCCAGTGGTGCTTGTGTCTTTTTCGCTTATACAAGCGTTCTCTATTCTTCATGTTTTTGTGCTAGTTTGCCTTTTGCTAGTGGCAATTTACAGCTTAGCTACTTGGATTAAGCGCCCGTAAAAGTGTTTTTTCTAGGAAGTCTTAAACGCTTGAATGTATTATTGTAGAGGCACCGAAGATGGTAAAATGAGTAAATCGTCACTTGACCATAAACAGGTTAAACTGTTAATGGTCATTTCATTATTGCTTATACTATCTATTCCATTATTTCACCCACAAAGGGCTCTGGCCCAGAGCGATTCTCATGATAAAAAATTTGAGTGGGACTATGATGGAAAACGCTGGGTTTGGAACCTAAGCATACCCAAAGCCCTGTATGATGCATATAAGAATGTTCCAGTTTCGACTCGAATCAGGAATGGACCTGAAGGCTATGGCTTCCTGACAACAACCCAGGATTATTACATACGGACTCTAGCTGAAAAACTAAAGGAAACCGCAGAAACACAAAAATATAGCTCGTATGATGAAGCCAGCTTTGTTTTAGCGTTTGTTCAAAGCTTAAACTACACTTCTGACTCAGTAACTTCAGGGTACGATGAGTACCCCAGGTTTCCAATTGAAACCTTGGTAGATGAAGGCGGAGACTGTGAGGATACAGCAGTGCTTTTTGCTACTCTTATGCTTGTCTTGAGGTATGATACCGTTTACGTCAGTCCCCCAAACCATTATGCAGTGGGAATTTACGGCGAGAACATTAGAGGCTCATACCTCACATACAACAATAAGACATACTATTACTGTGAGACCACTGGGAACGGTTTTAAAATCGGAGACTTGCCTGATGAATTTACAAATTCCAAGTTCTACATTTTTACCATTAACGAAAGCCAACAGTTCATTCCAGACATATCAAAGCGAGCCATTCAACCCACACCAGCCCCCACTTCCAGCACAAAAACACCTGACCCCAGCCAAATAGTTTCCCCGTCACCCACGACGACTACACCAACCATCCAGCCGATTCTGCCCTTATCATTCAACTTAATCATGGAATCTCCAGGACTGTTTGTCCTCATTGTGCTTGCAATTGTAGTGTGCATTTTTTTGGCGACAAAAGCGCCTCGAAGGTCAAAGGATTCGTCTCTTAGCCAAACAGTTCTTCAAGATGAGGATGAATCTTTAAGCGATGATGTGGAAGGCAAATTCTGCATCTACTGCGGTGCAGGTAACAAGGATTATGCTGCATTTTGTGAGAGATGCGGTAAGCAAATAGGATAAAGCACTTGTGTTCAGGTCTGTTTGGCGAGCAGTGAGTTCAAAGTTTCTTGCGCAAAAGCATCCAACCTAAGAAACGCAAAAACACCAACCACGCCCTCCAAGAGTATGACAACCGAAAGAAAAACAGCCAAACCTCTCGCTAGACCGGCAAAAGCCTGACCAACCTGAAAGCTCACATTTCCATTGACGGTTGCTATCCAACTCCAAAAATTCGGCGTGCGGGTAACCATAAATGCGTCTAAATCCCAAGCCATCCACAAGCACACTCCAACCAAAACAGCGGCGAAGACGCACCCGATTATTGTTATGTTTTTCCAGTCTGATGCCAGTTTAGAGGAGCCTGTGACTTTTGTTTTTTGGCCGTTTGCTTCTAAGTTGAAAGTTACTGTTTTTTTGGCTGACTTTGGCGTTATTCCCCAAAGAGAGCCCTGCTTGACTGAGAACTGCTTTTGCGGTTGGTCAAAGGTTGTGGTACAGCCCTCTTTTGACAGAGCAGCCTTCAAGCTGGCGTACACTTCATCAATGTCAAAGTCAACTGTGCGCTCAATCAACAGGCTCTACCTACGCCTATTGTGGTTTCTTGTTAGAATTAAAAAGCTTCTTCTCATGCTGAGACCTTGGCTTAAACCCTCTGATTTGCCCACGTGCCATTGACCGCTGTCGCTCCAGATTCTTGATTCTAGCGTAAAGCTTTGACACCTTGGTCTTTGAAGGCACCTTAGACCTTGGCGGTCGAACAGGCACAGGAGTGAAAGGCTTGGTTATCTCCAGCTTGGAACGCTTGGACTTTTTATAGGGCACATCCCGCGCTTTCTTAAAGATTACCCAGCCTTCTTTGAGGTTGACCTCTTGCACTTCCCAACCCGCGTTCAGCCAAGCTTTTGCATGAACGCTCGAGGAGGAGTTGCTCCACCATGCAGGGTCGCGAAAAGCGTTCATGGGCAGGTTGCTGCCGATTAACCCGTCGATTCTGGCAAAGGTAAGCTTAACCTGGCTTGTGAAGGCTGCCCTAAATTTCAGGTGACTTTCAAGCCCCGCATACTTTGAAACTGTCCGCGGTGAGACTATGCGTCTAGCGCAATGCAGGCACAGCATGGCTGTAGGGTCGCCTGTAGCAACGTCGGGTACCATGCAGTCGCGGCAGAATAGTTTTTTGCAGCGTTGGCACTTACGCATGTAAGTTGTCCGCAGGACTCTGCTGCAGATTCCACATTCTTCCTTCAACAGCGCCACCAGCTAAGCGAAAAGGAAAAATCGCTTTTACATAGGATTTCTTCCTTTAGAGATATTAATTTTCACTTGTCAAAAGAACGTTTTTACCCGAATTTTGCCATTGTAACTTCTAGTGAGCATTCAAAAAGGGAGGAGAGTCTTCTTGAGAGCAAGCCAACCCTTTCCAACATAGCTACTAGGAGCTTCATTTAAGAAAAGCGCTAAGAGCCTAGATTAGCCCGAAAAAGGCTAAAAAAGACCTAAATTCCATTTCCAATAGCTCGAAGACCAATCAGCCCTTCACAACTGCAATAGGCACAAGCCGCGCCACTTTAGTTGCAATCCCAATCTTGTCACTAACATCTGCAACCACATCCACATTCTTGTATGCAGGGTCAGCCTCTTCAGCCAAAACACTGGCGCTTGCAGCCCGAACCACAATGCCCCGTTTCTCCAGCGCCGCCTTAATGTCTCCGCCCCAATAATGCCGCTTAGCAGCTGAACGACTCATCATCCTGCCAGCACCATGCGCCGTGGAACCAAAAGTCAAATTCATAGCCTTCTGTGAACCAACCAGAACCCAAGAACTCGTCCCCATGCTCCCCGGAATCAGAACAGGCTGACCTACACTGCGATAGTCCTCTGGAACATCCGCATGACCAGGCGGAAAAGCACGCGTGGCACCTTTGCGGTGAACCCAAACCTTCCGTTCGCCGCCGTCAATTTTGTGAGTTTCAATCTTAGCGATATTGTGTGCCACGTCGTAAACCAGTTTGAGCCCGAACTTCTCTGGGTCCTCACCGTAAACCTGGTGAAAACTCTGCCTAACCCAATGCATAATCGCCTGGCGATTACAGAAAGCATAATTCACCGCACAAACCATCGCCTCGTAATAATCGCCTGCTTCTGGGCTGCTTCCAGGTGCACAGGCTAATTCGCGGTCAGGCAGCGAAATCTTGTACCTCTGCACCGCACGCTCCATCACCCGCAAGTAATCCGAGCAAACTTGGTGTCCATAACCTCTAGAGCCACAGTGAATCATAACCGTAACCTGACCCTCACTCTCAAGCCCAAAAACCTTCGCTGCCCCAGCGTCAAAAATCTTGTCTACTTTTTGGATTTCCAAGAAATGGTTTCCTGAGCCCAAAGTGCCGATCTGTGATAAACCCCTGTTCTTTGCAGTTGAAGAAACCTTGCTTGGGTCGCCTCCCTTCATGCAGCCGCGTTCTTCACAGTGCTCAACATCCTCAGCCCAACCTAAACCGCGCTTGATAAGCCAATCAACGCCCTCAACCACCAAACGGTCCAAGTCAGCGGCGGAAACGGAGAAGTCTTTTCGTCGGCTTCCAAGACCTGAAGGAACATTGCGGAAGATAGTTTCTGCCAACGGCGCCAATTTAGGTCTTATCTCTTTCTCTGAAAGCCTTGTTGTTAGAAGACGAACACCGCAGTTAATGTCATAGCCTACACCGCCAGGACTTATAACGCCCTCTTCATAGTCAGTTGCGGCTACACCGCCAATTGGGAAGCCGTAACCTTCATGTCCATCAGGCAGTGTAATGGCGTGTTTGTATATGCCTGGAAGCTGAGCCACGTTGGCGCATTGCCAAAGGGTTCGGTCGGTTTGCATTTTCTCCAAAAGCGCTTCGTTGGCAAAAATTATGCCCGGAACACGCATAGCTGGCTTGTACTGGGGAATACGCCAGGTATAATCGTTAATTTTTTCTAAAGGAATCTTCTCTGTAGCCGATCGGCTTTCACTTTCACCCAAAACTCTTCACCGCAAAACAAGAAATAAACGCAGACTATAAAATGTTTATGAGACCGATTTAGCCAGCGTTTTCTTGGCGTAATCAATAAAGCCCTGCACACTGTTCCCAAGCGCCGTTTTAGAGTAAATCTTGTGTGCCTTTAGGTAGCCAGACAATTGGTTCATGACAGTGTCTTCTGAAATTATTCTGTCACCTATCTCTTCCAAGCTCTGGTTTTGCTCTACACCTTCTTGAGCGATTCTTGCCCACAGCATGAGCTGCATCTTGTAGTCTTTGAGGCGTTGGATGGCGTTGGAGGCTTTTCCGAAGTGACTGTAATAAAGGGCAACTGGTTTGAGGCTGATTAATATATCAAGAGAAGCCAAAGCTGCGTCGAGGTGGAAAGGTGGAGGCGTTGTAGGCAAAACCACATCAAACTCGGGAAAGTATGTGCCAGCGGCATCCCCGGGAAAAACTCCCCCGTTGAAGGATTCCTGGTAACTCAGATTGTGAGATGCATGCCCAAGCGTTTCAAAAACGCTCAGCTGAGCGCCATCACCCAAATCAAAAAAGCCACTGGTCAGTGGAATTATGCGTTCTTGAGGAACAGGTTCTGGCTTGCCGAAAATTTCGCTAACAAACCCCAGAACCGCTTGTGAACTTAGCCAAAGCTGCTTCGGGTTGATTAGGTGTGGCATGCCTCGGGGGTGAACCAGGACTTTGGCGTTTGGCAGATGCTTGAGGAGCGTACCTGCACCGCCGCCATGGTCCAAATGGACATGCGTGACAGCAATGTACTCGATGGCTTCAGGCCTTATACCCAATTCCTGTATGCCAGAGAGGAGGTTGGGCACAGAGCTGGTAGGACCTGACTCGACAAGCACGGGTTTAGGACCAGCTATGATGTAGCTGCAGATAAGCTGCTTTATGCCGCCTGTGTTAAGGTCGACTTGATAGAGGTGTTTCCCAATTCCCTTCGTATGCATAATTTAATCGCCGAATAGTAAATGTAAAAGGTCCTCGAAGCATAAACATTTCCAATGGGAAAAACTAAAGTTGGGATTGGAGCCGGGTGAGATAAACGTATGAGGAATCGCTGAGGAGCCAGACAGGCATTTCATCGGTTGCTTCTGTCTTCTCTTATGCCTTCATTGTATCATCCATTCTCCAAGTCTCGGCTGCAACTGGCGGGTCCTCGTTTTTCTCTTCACTTCTCGCCTCTAACAATCTTAAAATAGCCTCTCTCCAAAAATCTAGTGGAGGACAACTTTTTGACAGATGTTGTTGAAAAGGGCTTGCGAAGAATAGGCATCACCGTTTCCAGACCTGTCCTAGCGGCGATATGCATTATCTTCGGCATTTTGCTCATTATTTTTCCAGACCTCGTTGGCATACTAGTCGGCATATTCCTCCTAATCCAAGGCATACTTCTACTCACCGACTACATGGAAATAAGAAACCAGCAGCCACCACCATACACAACAACCGAGCCATCATACAAACAGCCACAAGCACCACCACCAACCGAAACCTAAAAGCAAACATGACTTTTCTGACACGCAAGCAAAGCATTGGTAAAAGCACACCACAACCGTTTAATAACCAAGCCCTCAAACTCTAAAACATAAAACCAAGAAGGCAATCACATTGTCACTAAACAATAACTTAGAAAAACTCTCAAACATCTGCGGGATAACAGGACGAGAAGACCAAGCTAGAGAGCTAATGATAAACCTAATGAAACCATATGTGGATGAAATCAGAGTAGATAAACTGGAAAACGTTATAGCTGTAAAAAAAGGCAAACAAGACTCGCCCAAAATAATGATAGCTGCTCACATGGATGAAGTCGGCCTAATGGTGAAAACAATCACAAAAGACGGCTTTTTGCAATTCTCAAAAATGGGCGGAATAGACGACAGAATCTTGCCTGCACAAAAAGTAACCGTATACACAAGAACCAGCCCATTGCATGGAATTATCGGTTCAAAACCCCCTCACATCCAAAAAGAAGAAGAACGCAAAAAAATAGTAACATACGATGAACTGTTCATAGACATCGGAGCAGAAAACAAAGAAGAAGCTGCAAAACTAGGCGTAGCAATCGGAGACCCAGTTGGGTTTGACGCAACCTACGCACAACTAGGAAAAGACGTAGTTATCGGCAAAGCCTTCGATGACCGTGCAGGCTGCGCAACCATGATTGAAGTCCTAAAAATGATGGAGAAACCAGATTGCACCGTTTACGCAGTAGGTACAGTCCAAGAAGAAGTAGGACTAAGAGGTGCAGCAACCGCAGCTTTCGGACTTGACCCAGACTTCGCCCTAGTCTTAGATGTAACCATTGCTGGCGATGTTCCAGGCGTAAGAGAATTTGACACCAGCGTGAAAATGGGCAAAGGTCCAACGTTAACGGTTTCCGATTCAGGCTTAATAACCAACCACAAAATCCTGCGTTTACTACTAGACACAGCGGAAGAAGAAAAAATCCCCTGTCAACTTGAATCAGGCTTACTAGGTACCACCGATGCGGCTAGGATTTCGCTAACAAGGCAAGGAGTACCGAGCGGGGCAATCTCCATACCAACGCGATACATACACAGTCCAATGGGTATGCTAAGCCTCAAAGACACAGAAAACTCGGCAAAGCTCACAGTGGCTGCAATCAAAAAAATAGCCAAAACCTACCAGTAACAAAAACCATTTTTAGTTAACTCTTCTTAACTTTAAGATGGTTTTGAGTCATGCAAAAAACAAGCAAGTTCGAGGGAAAATTTGAGTTTCTGGAGCATACAGCCGACGTTTACATAAGAGTGCACGGCAAAACGATGGAAGAAGCCTACGGAAACGCTGCATTGGCAATGTTTGAAACTATGACAGATACAGAAAAAATTGTTCAAACTCAAGAAGAAACCGTGGAGGTTGAAGCTGAAGACCAGTATGCACTTCTCTACAGTTGGCTTGAAGCGTTGCTTGTTAAGTTTGAAACCGAAGGAATGCTGTACTCAAAATTCCAAATAATCTCACTTGAGGAAACGGCTGAACTCTTCAAACTGAAAGCCAAAATTTGGGGCGAAAAATATGACCCGCAAAAGCACCCGCAGAAAGTTGGTGTTAAAGCAGTCACTTATCATCGCATGGTTGTTATCCAGGAAACTGATAGGGTCCTGCTTGAGTTTATTTTAGATATCTAGATCAGTTTCAGATTTTTAAGTTCAACCATTATTTTTTCGACGATGATTTCTGGCGGTGTCTCCAAAGCAGTAGCAGTTGAAACCACGAAGGGGATGTCTTGTTCTTTAAAATGCTGCAGAATCGGCGCAGTTTGCTCTTTGTACACCTGAAGCCTTTTCGCTATAACTTCAGGAGTATCATCTGGTCGCTGGTAGAGCTGCCCACCGCATTTATCGCAGATTCCCTCGACTTTAGGCTTTAAGAAACGTATGTTGTAGATAGTGCCGCAGTTATGGCATACTCGCCTAGAGGATAAACGTTCAATTATTATCCAGTCAGGCACATCCAACTGTAAAATTACATCTATACTTGTGAGGGCCTGTAGACTTTTAGCTTGCTCAATTGTTCGGGGAAAACCATCCATAATAAAGCCGTTATCCTTAGGCAACTCTGATAAACGCTGCTTTAGTGTCTCGATGACAATGTCGTCTGGAACAAGCAACCCCTTCTCAACATAACCCTTTACTTTCTTTCCCAATTCAGTGTCTTGCTTCATCAGTTCACGGAACATATCGCCCATGACAATAACGTTTATGCCCAGTTTCGCCTGAAGTCTAGACGCGTAAGTGCCCTTTCCAGAGCCTGGCGCTCCAAAGATAATTGCTCTCAACCCTAATTATCTCCTCTTAGCCCCTCTCCATTAACTAGAGTTGCATAATTAAGTTTTATCATTGCCAGCGCAAACGCGCATTCAAGAGTTGTGGGTACCCCTCTTTGTAAAGCAGTAAAGTATATTTTTTGTACTTGGGTTGGGCTGAAATATTTTGGGTCTAGGGAATGGTTTTGTTCTCTGTGTGGTGTGGCATTTTTTAGGGTGCCACATGTCTGTTTGAGGGTTGGGTTGCATTTTGCCGCTACATTGTTTCTCTGCGTCTGTTTCGGTGTGGGATATGCATTTTTCTCCACATGCGGTACATGGCTTCATGTTGAGGGCGCCTTCTTGTGGATGTGAATGTGCATAGCGACCGCCAAAAAAACCACAGTCAGTGCTTTCAAAAAAGAGAGGCACGCGTCAAAGAACAATAAAAAAAGGATTAAACAAACAATCTTTTTGATCTACTGAAAAAAGAAGGTTGTCTAGCGTGTTTATTTAAGCGCTGTAGTCTCTGCCGGCTGGTTTTGGACTTGGCTGTTTTCCTGCCTCGGGGATTTGCGGCAGAGGAATTGGCGGCGGAATATTTAGCGTTCTGGATATGAGAACGGATTCCACGAAGACAACGTTAGATATGGATTGTATGATTATTTGTGCAGGTGGCTTTTTCTGCTCATAGTCTCTGAGGACTTTTTCGATTTCTTCTCTCTCGCCAGCTACGTGAGCGTTCCCTTTTAGGCTAATCTGAGCTATCGATGGATTATACGAGATTGATAAAACAAAGGGCACTTCCAAAGACTCATCTGGTTTCTTTTCCATGCCCACAACATTGATGTTGGTGTTTATCTGAATCGGCGGAACGGGCTTTCTGATGTCCCAGTAGCGTTCCGCAGAGATGCTTGTTATAACTACGTTTACTCTAATCATTCTTCGTCAACAAGCAAAAGTAATAGGGAATTCAGAATTTAAAACTGCTTATTTCTGCTTATACCTAGTGAAGCCACAGTGCCCGCAAGTGTACCTGTTGTGATGGTCTGCCATAAAGTATCCTGGACCGCATCTCTCACATGTTGGGCGCAGTCTTGAAACTTTGTCGTTTTCTACTTTGTACAATGCATGGACTCCCTTTTCCTCTTTCTTTGCTTTTTGAGCTTTAGCTTCTGTTTTTGCTTCAGGTTTCTTTGACATTATGCCGCCGCCTCTTCTTTGGGTTTTTCAGGACTGTTCCGTTTAATAATGTATTCTGGCTCAACTAGCTTGGCTTGTTCAACGGTTTGGTATACATTAGCAATTCCCTGTGTAATGTTTGTTCCCGTTTTAGTACGCATCTTCTTTATGAAGACCACATCATCGCCAAGTTTCATCTCGATGGCTAAAGCCTTTCTAACTTCTAGCCTCTCTGGCGTCTTCTCTTTTGAACCCTGCATTATTGTGAAGCCTACTTCTTTACGTTTCAGAAGCAAGTTATCCTTAGTTGATTCTATCTTGACTTGCATTAATGTTCACTTGTTTAGGGTTGAGTTCATACAGTTTTCTTCTTATTTAGCTTTTCGAAGGGTTTCATAGCTTTTAGGAAATTTTCTGCCTCAGCTTTCTTTTCAGAGGTAACCTTAACAATTACAATACCCTCGTATGGTTGCCCATAAACAACCAAAGCGTTTTTTGGTGCATACAATACAGCGATAAGAGTGAGTAAATCTTCTTCGCCGTTGACTATCAAATGGGTGTTTTCTTCTGTTTTTATGGCTTCTTTAATTGCCTCAATAGCCTCTTCGGTTATGGTTCCAGGTGGATTGTCAACGTAGACCACTTTTTCGGTGTTCGCCTTAATTGGTTCTATCTGGTACCTCATAGACCTATTATCGATGATTGTAAGGTTAGGATGGATACCGTGCTCGTAGAGGTTAGCCGAAACAATATCTCCGACTGAAATTATTTTTGGCGGTTGCTCTTTTTCAATAAGGACCCTCAATTGGTTCATGGTTTCATCAAAGGTGCCTCTAACCAAAATGCCGAAAGGTTCCTTGAATTTCTCTCGAAGTTCAGGCGTAACAGTGTAGGCTATAGTCACTCTCTGACCTCGCTGATGAACAATTATTTTGGAAATAAATTATGAATTTAACTAGAAATGTAAGCGAATTACCTGACTTTAAGTGCGTATCGTCCTTTTTCTTTTATATTCATTGCTTTTGCAATAGCTGAGCCTTCAGGGTCAAACATGACAACTAACCCGCTAAAGTCCTCGCTAAAACTGGTCGATTTACACTTTGGACATACGTTTTCCTTTGTGATAAAATGACAATTCGTGCATGCTTTCTCACTCAATCAAATCAACTCCGATTACGCCGCTTTTGCTTTACCTTCTGCCGGTTTCTTTTCCGGTGCCTCTCCTGCTTGTTCTTGTTTCAGCCATTCCAGCTTACCTAAGAATGGCTGTCTTGCGGTTACACCTATTTTCCCTGAGCTTCCAGCGCGACCAAGCGAAACCGCGGTGATTCTAACTCGCACTTGGTCCCCGCTTGTTAGTTTTCGCTTTGTTTCTTTTCCAAGCAAAACCCCTTGCTTCTCATCATAAGAGATGTAGTCATCCATAAGTTGCGAAACATGAAGAAGCGCATCCACGGGGCCTATGCGAACGAAGGCGCCAAAGTCTGCAATTTCAACGACATCACCTTCTACAACTTCTTGAATGATTGGGTAGAATGCTAACAAGGAGAAGGTTACCTTGTGGTAGGTTGCTCCGTCTCCAGGAATAATCTTGCCGATGGGGCTAACTTGTATACCTGTTACTGCGATAACGTAACCTAATTCTTCATCCACGATGCCCTCATACTTTTGCTTAACCTGGTCTCTGCCCACTTTTTCCAGTGGTTTACCGAAGGTCTCAGGTGGAATGCGGATGGTATCTTGAAGAGTAATTAGTTTGAACATCTACGATATCAACCCGTCAATGTCTAGACGCGATTTTTGCCTCACATAAATCACTGGCACACTTATATCTCTTAGCCTTCTCCGTAGCACTCTATCGTTGGTAAACACAGGCGAACCCCACTCTTTAGCTACCTTAACAATTACGTCATCAACAGTCATAGACTTAGGCTCACCAATTTCGACAGATGTACATTTTTCAGCCAGCTTTAAAGCGTAAAAGGCATCCTTACGCAGCTTAGGCGAGTCTTTCTTTGTGAGCAATTCAAGCTCTTCTTTAACAGGCGAGAGCAAAACCAGCTCCACACGCTTATTCAACAAGCGTGGCACCTCTTCAAAAATGTCAATTCTAAATTGCAGCGGAACAAACAGGGCGTTGGAATCTAAAATTACCTTCAGCGGCTCAGTTTTTACAGGTAAAGATGTCATGCTTGTTTCCTCAGAGCTTAAAACCAACTTTGCATTGCAATCTCTAATTAATAAGCTTAAAACCTATTTACTGCTTACCTTTTGCGCATGACACTTTGAGCCTATATAACTGTTGAGTTTGATTTCTTTGCTATCTCTTTAAATATCTTGAATAAGTCAATTGAGCAAGAATCAGGTGAAAGTGTATGCTTCGTGAGAAATCTTGCGGCGCCGTGGTTTTTAGCACAGAGGATTCGAAAACCAAGTTTCTTCTTCTTAACTATGAAGCGGGGCATTGGGATTTTGTGAAAGGCAATGTTGAGCCTAACGAAAGCGAAAAAGAAACCGTCATCCGAGAACTCCGAGAAGAGACAGGTATATCTGACGCCCAATTCGTAGAAGGGTTCAAAGAGACCATTGTGTACTTTTACAGAAGGCAAGGTATAACAGTGCGCAAGGAAGTGGTTTTTTTCTTAATCGAAGCCTATACTGAAAAAGTCGAAATATCTTTCGAACATGTGGGCTACACGTGGCTGGATTACCAGCATGCCATGGAAAAACTAACCTTCAAAAACGCCAAAGATGTCCTGCAGAAGGCCCATGACTTCCTAAAGAAACAGGGAATAATTAAACCAACAGACTGAACGCTGACTCTGGCCTATTTTACTAAGCCGTATCCAATGAGTCTCCAGCGAGCAGTAATTTTTCGGCTTATGGCAACACGAGAACCAGGCAACGCGCATATCGGTCTTGTCAACTTGACCTTAATTGTGTTCTGCTTAATTCCAATGACTTTTCCAACGTTCACTGCAGCGCCCACGTGAAGTAGCAATGTTTCGTCAGGGTTTATTTTCTCTACTTTCAGAAGCTCTTTTGTTCCAACCGCTCGTTCCAGCACATGGGTCTCCAAAGTAAGCTCAGTTAACGTGGGCGGAAGCATACCTGTCTTGCCCGCGATGCTGCCTGTTAACCCGTCAGCTTTCGAGTAGGAGGGGTCAAGCAACGTGCCAACGCCAACTAGGCCACCGCAGGTGGCTTCTTTGACTTCTTTCTCGCCAGCATGCAAACTGACGATTTCGCTTATCAGGGGGTTATAGACGGCTTTACCTTCTCTTTCACCGCTTATGCCTGGACGGATTTCTATTTCTTCTCCCACAACAAACTTGCCCTGCGCTATGGTTCCTCCAATAATACCGCCTTCTAAGTCTTCAATGGCTGTTCCAGGCTTGTTAACATCAAAAGACCTGATAATATACATGAGGGGCGGTTTGGTTTCATCTCGCTTTGGCGTGGGAATTATGGTTTCGATTGCATTAAGCAAAACGTCAATGTTCAGGTTACGTTGGGCTGAAATAGGAATAATCGGAGCATTCTCAGCCACCGTGCCTTTAACGAATTTCTTTATTTCCCTATAGCTTTCAAGCGCTCTTTTTTGATCTACTATGTCGATTTTGTTTTGAACGATAATTATGTTTTTTATACCGCTGACTTCTGCTGCTGCAAGGTGCTCTCTGGTCTGAGGCTGAGGGCAAGGCTCATCGGCTGCGATAACAAGTATTGCTCCGTCCATGATGGCTGCGCCTGAGAGCATGGTTGCCATCAAGGCCTCATGTCCTGGGGCGTCGACAAAGCTTATGGCGCGTTCAAAAATTGCTTCGGAATCGCAGTCTTCACAGTAGGGCTTGTTGGCATAGTTTTTTGGGGATTCACATTTGGGACACTTGTAAATGGGCATGTCTGCGTAGCCCAATTTTATGGTGATGCCTCTTTTGAGTTCTTCACTGTGCCTAGACGCCCAAGTGCCTGTTAACGCTTGCACCAAAGTTGTTTTTCCGTGGTCTACGTGACCTATGGTGCCGACGTTGACTTCTGGTTGACGAGGCAGTGCTGCCCCCTTTTTTTCTTGTATCTCAGCCATTCATAATTCGCCTTTGAAGTTCACGGCTTTTAATGTTCAGGGCTTAAATTTAACCTTTCTTATAAGAACCAGCAATGTAAGCTTTACTGTTAGGAAAGAAGGCAAATAAATAAAGAAAAAGTATTTTTTACGGAGAGGCAAAAAATTGGTTTACACTAGCCTATTTTTTGAGCGGTAATGTGTAGGTGTGAAAAGTTTAAAATACCAAAACATAGCAATAGGCTCAAGGGAGGGGGCGATAAATTGGATAAAAGAGTAATCTACGCCATAGTTGTCGGAGTCGTATTGTATGCGCTGCTGATTTTGGTTGCTTATCTGCAACAAGACCTAAGCATCCACCAGCTATTGCTAATCGTCATTACGCCACTGGTAATGGGGGCTGTCAGCGGGAAAATTAAGAAAGCCGCAATTCTGGGTTTCGTTGTATCATTCATCATGTTAACCCTTGAATTAGCTATCATTCAACCAGTAATCTTTACAGACGCTAGCATGATTCTTGTTGGTGTGCTCATGGTTCTGCCATACGTTGTTATCTCGATAGCTTTAGCTGCAGTCGGCGGATTAATTGGCAAAAAAGTAATCAAAAAATAGCTGTAAACCTAAACCTTTTTTCTCTCTTTCAATCTATTGGAGCCTAGCTAACGATAGTCAAGAAAAACAAAACCAAAAATTTAAAAGGGTCCTATGTAGACTTGGCTTGGGCAGCCTTTGCAGGGCTTTCAACGACTTTCATGTTTACCTGCACGATTTCGTCAGTTATGACGCTGCCGCGAACGGTTTTACGTTTCCTTTGACCCTTCCTTGTTGGGTTAAAGCCTGCTCCACCGCTAAGCACTACGTTTCTGCGGACACCGCCATGTACGTTTCCTCTCATGGGAACGCCGTCTTTGTCTGAGCCGCCTGTTATTTGCACTTTTTGTGCTGGTAACTCAACTATTGAGCCATCAACTACTTCGCCGACTTTTCTTCCTATGAGCGGAGTAGCGCGTGTTTCTTCTAGCTCAACTACTTTTGAGGTGCCGTTGCTTGGGTCGGATACTATCACTTTGAACTTTGCCATTTACTGTTTATCTCTCCAGCGGAAATAAGAAGTTGACTCACTCTCTATTAAGCATTATTGGAAATTGAAGCACAATCAGCAAATGCTAAAAGAAGAAACCGCCATCAAGCAAGTTCTAATTAACCAAAAGGAAAAGCTAAAACAGAAAGGGAATTAGGGCAATCAGCACTACCACAGCAACCAGCGCCAGAGTTACGGCTATGGTTATTCTTCGGATGGTTTTTTCTCCTGCTCGTTTGCCTAGCATGTGCTTTAGCGAAATGTTGAACATGCGCCCGCCATCTAGGGGATAAATTGGCAGGGCGTTGAATACTGCGATGTTAACGTTGATGAACCATAACCAGAAGAAAACATTGGCGGCAACATGCCACTGCGTTCCAAGAAGCGGATGAGTGTAGAAGGG
>QYYE01000033.1 GCA_003589585.1 Candidatus Bathyarchaeota archaeon | reverse complement strand
TGGATGGGCGCTGGAATAAAGTCATGACCAATAGTATGCATTGGGACCAGAGGGGTTAGTTTTGCTGTGTCACCGTGGTCATAGACATATTCGCCTTTAGTTACCTTGGGGCAGGCAGTGGCTTCTGTGGCGACGAACTTGCATTCTTTAGGTGCTTTCTTGGCGACCTTGTCATAGTAGAAGGGCCACATTATTCCTGAGTAGCTGCTGCCTCCACCTATACAGCCGTAAATTATGTCAGGGTAGTCGTCGACCATTTCAAGCTGCTTCTTGGCTTCCAACCCCTCAACGGTCTGGTGCATACAAACGTGGTTGAAGACGCTTCCTATGGCATAGTTAGCTTCCTCTTCATTGACTAGTGCGTCTTCGACTGCTTCGCTGATGGCTATGCCTAAGCTGCCCTTGTTGCCTGGTTCTTCAGCGAGGATTTTTCTGCCTGCCTCAGTCTTGTTGCTTGGGCTGGCAAAGACTTCTCCGCCGAACGCGTTCATCATCATTTTGCGGTAGGGTTTTTGGTCGTAGCTTGCGCGGACCATGTAAATGGTGGCTTTGAGCCCGAACATCATGGCTGCAAATGCCAAGGCAGAGCCCCATTGTCCTGCGCCTGTTTCTGTGGATAAGCGTTTGGTGCCTTCTTTCATGTTATAGTATGCTTGGGGAACGGCGGTGTTGGGTTTGTGGCTTCCTGCTGGGCTGGTGCCTTCGTACTTGTAGTAGATTTTTGCTGGTGTTTTGAGTGCTTTCTCAAGGCCGATGGCTCTGAAGAGCGGGGTTGGTCTCCAGATGCGGTAGACATCTCGAACTTCTTCAGGTATGTCAATCCATCGTTCTTGGCTTAGTTCCTGGCCTATGATTGCTTTAGGAAAAATTCGCGGAACGATTCCTACGCCTGGTTGCTGGGTTGCTGGGTCTATGAATGGTGGTAGCGGTCTTGGTAGGTCGGGGGTGATGTTATACCATTGTTTTGGTATGTCTTCTTCTTTTAGAAGGATTTTTTTGGTGAGCATGGTTATTCTTCCGTTTGGATGTGAAACGTACTTTTGAGCTTTATTTAAAGCTTTTGTGTACATAACTGTACATCAGTTGCTCGAAAAAACAACCGTGAAACGTATGCAAAAATAACGCTTACATGTTCAATATCTTAACAGCCTTCTGAGCAGCCCGCTTATAACTCTCCTTAGTAATCATACCCTTCTGAATACCATTTAGCAACTGCAGAATCATCCCCTGCTTCACATGCGCAATCATCTGCCGCTCAGAAACGCTCGGCAACTTCATGCAATTGCCAATCCGAACGTTATGATGAGCGATATCGTATTTCTTTGCTATCTCGCCAAGTTTGGAACCGACCAAGGGGTTAGCAATCGACCATGAGATGTACTCGATTAAACCTTCGTTTAGGCTTTTTTTGGCAAACCTGAGAGTTTTGCTCACTTCTCGAGGCGTCTCGTACTCCAGTTTACCGTTAGTTTCCCAAGCGTTATACAGCATCAAGAAACCGTAAACTTTGATATCATGCTTCTTTAGTAGCCGCAGAGTTCGCATGGTGTCTTGGTTTGTTATGTTCTTGCCAATGCCCTTGAGAACTCTATCGTTTGCTGATTCGATGCCTATGTGCACCAGCCAAACGCCCACTGAAGCCAGTTTCTGCGCCAGTTCATTGTTTAGTTTGTCGGCTCGCAGGTTGCATTGGAAAGTCATGCCCTTGAGGTTTAGCTTTTCAATTTCCCTACAGACTTCCATGCACCAGTCAACATCAACGTTGAATGTGTCCGAGCGCAAGTAGATTTCTCGGATGCCTCTGCCGTAGAGGTAATTGACTTCTTCTGCGATGTTTTTGGGGGAGCGCATTCTAACCCAGGGTTTTGTCAGCTTCCATACGGGGTTTGAGCAGAAGGTGCAGTAGTTTGGGCAGCCGCGGATTGGCAGGACATACGCCATTCTCTTTTCTTTGCTAACTGCAATGTCGTAGTTTTCAAAATCTATCATTTCCCAGGCAGGGAGAAAGTCAAGGTCTTTGAGCAGCGGTCTCATGTCATTGCGTTTCTGTGTGTTAACGGTTCCTAACACGTCGCTGACTGGTTTACCATCGATTGTGTTCTTGAGGAGCTCATAGAAGGTTTCTTCACCTTCGCCCACAATACAAACGTCCACTTTAGCGTTGTTGAGAACGTCTGTTGGGTCAATGGTTGGATGAGCGCCGCCAGCAACCATTAACGCTTTCAAACCTAAACCTTTAACCTTGCCAATCGTCTCGTAAGCAAGCTCTTTTCTGGTCGTAGTAAACGATATCGCGTAAACATCAGGCTGAATACTCCTTGCTTTTGCGATGTGCTCTTCCATGGACAGGAAGGGCTCAAGATAAAAGAACTCAACCTCGGGCAGACGCTTTTTCGCGTAAGCAACAATGTACAAGATGCCCAGGTTCGGTGACTCGGTAACAGCTTCCCCTTTAGCTTCAATGCCGAAAGGCGGGTCAGCCAAGACGACTTTGAACTTTTTTTGTGCAGACGCCATGTCTTCCTCTTCCAATGAAAGTGCCATCCACCTACTCAACTTCCGTGCACGAGTATATATTTTGCTACTTTACCAAACAAAACAAAGCGGCAAACAGTGGGGCAGCGGCGGTTTTATTCTATCGCTTCAACTCTCGCTGCCCTGTTTGCACGCTTAGCCAAAATCTCCTTTAGATTCCGCAGGTTATGCCACCAGCTGTCACGATTAACCTTCAACCTAACCAGCAGTTCTCTGCCCGTTCTCAGCTTGATAGGCAAAATTCCTCTTGCACCCTTGTTTCTGGCAATAAAACAACCCACGAAAATTCTTACCTCAATAGGCACCCTCTTCAAGAGCCATGACGCTGGAAAGTTCAATAGCATAAATCTGATAGCGTTTCTCCGCACCACATATTCAACATACGCTGACTTGACTTTGCCAACTGAAGCCTTCCAAAAATGAACCACACTCACGCTTGAAACCAGCAGGGTTTTGTATCCAGCTTTTTTGGCTCGCATACAAAAGTCCGATTCCTCATGCACAAAGGGCGAAAACCAAGCATCCAAAAAACCAATCTTATCAATTACTTGCCTCTTGATTAAAAAGCAAGCGCCAAGTGCTGCATCAACCTCAAAAACTTCAGGCAGGCTATTCAGGCTTGAGGGTTTAAGCCATGATAGACCTTTGACAGTTACTTTTGTGCCGATGTACTGGATTTTTCCGTTTGGGTAAATTAGTTTGCAACCGACTATGCCCACGTTGGCTTCCGATTCTGCCACCGCAACCATTTTTGTCAGCCAATCAGCCTGAACTATCTGCGTGTCATTATTCAGCAGCAAGATGTATTGGGGATTGTAGTTTTTCAGTGCAAAGATGATGCCTCGGTTGTTTCCAATTGAAAAGCCATAATTTCTGTTGAGGGCTAAAATGTCAGCCCATGGAAAACTCTGCCTAACAAAATCCGCTGAGCCATCCGAGCTGCCATTGTCTACAACGATAACTTTGTAGTTGGAGTATGACGTTTTTTCCCAAAGCGAGCTTAAACAGGTCTCTAAGAGCCCTTTCTGGTTCCAATTTACAATTATTATAGAGACGGTTTTTTCGTTTTCCACGGCGCCACCTACTGGGGTAGACAGTCAGACCTATTGATGCGTTGCCAAGCGTGCTATATGTAAATCGTGTCATATTTAGCTTAAGGCACTCCTTTGGCTAAGGCTTAGGTGGCAAAGGCTTAAATTTTGGCACATTTCTGAATAGAACGGCTGAAGCAACCTTGGCGAAATTCCTCGTAGTTCATCCATACCTTGATATTTACGGCGGAGGCGAACGAGTCTGCCACAACGTAATCAAAACCCTTGTTGCCCACGGGCAAGATGTGGAGTTGTTAACCTTTGATTTCGACGCTGATAAGTACCGCGATATTGTCGGTGAAGCCTTCCCCTCACAAGTTACAGTTCATTCGCTTGGTAAAAGAATCGAGGTTGAGCCGCCCTTCACTATTTACAAGCGGCGCCGCAATTTTGTACGGCTGCTAAAAAAATACAGAAATAGCCTAAAGTACGATTACCTGTTTTCCACCCAATCGTCCTCGCCTTTTGAGCCCGTTTTCCTCCGCAAAGCCAAGAAGAATATCGCTTACGTTCACTTCCCCGAAATACACTACGACTATGACAAGGCACGGCTGAGGCGCAAAGTTTACCTGTGGTTATTCAAAAGGTGGGTGAAGCAGGGAATCGGCAGGCTGGACATGGTTTTCTGTAACAGCAATTACACCAAAGAAATGATAATGCGCTACTGGAAACCATACGGAGCCAAAGACCCCATAGTCGTCTATCCCCCAGTGAACCTGGATACTTTCTGGTGTGACAAGCCGCTGAAGCAGAGAAGCAAACGGGTGGTTTATGTTGCTCGTTTTATCCCCATGAAGCGGCACGAAATTCTCAAAAGGTTGGCTGCTGATCTGCCCCAGTATCAGTTCGTAAGCGTGGGAGGACTCATTGAGGGAGAGAAAGCTTGGTTCAACAGGTTCTCAGAGAACTTGCCTAAAAATTACTCTTTGAAAGTTAACCTGCCAGGGCCAGACCTGCTCAAGATACTGCATGACTCGCGGGTGTATGTGCATTTGATGGAGGGTGAGCACTTCGGTATAGCGCCTGTTGAGGGGTTGGCGAGCGGATGTGTTACGCTGGTCCATAATAGCGGTGGAATGAAAGAGTTTATCCCCGAAGGGTTCCGCTGGGAACGCTATGAAGACTTGAAAGAGAAAGTAATCAGGTACTTGGAAACTGATGATGAGAGCGCAAACTGGGAGAAGACGCGAGCTCAACTTTGGAAGCAAATATCGGTTCTGAATCCCGAGGCATTCCAAAACAGCATTTGGTCTAATATACTGGCGCTAATTAGCTAGGGGCAAAGGCTGGTTTTCTGAAAATATATTAGCGAATACCGCCAAGTACAGTAATTACAGACTGGGGGGTTAAGGTTATGAAAATTACCTTTGTCATGCAAGAGACAGGAACAGGCGCGGTAGGCGGCATAAGGGTTGTCTACGAATATGCTAATCACCTCATCGACAAAGGGCACCAAGTGAACATTGTTTACCCCTTGACTCCATTTATGCCAAGACCCAAACTCAGCCTAAAAAATCTAAAGGACCAGGCGCGATGGCTTAAAGGTCAAACCCGCTGGCTGCTTTTGAACCTTAAGCGGAGAAAGAGGGTTGAGTGGTTTGAGGTAAAAGCAAAAATCTTCATGACTCCAACCAACAGCCCAAAATTCAGCTGGTTATCGGAAAAGTTTGTTCCTGACGCGGATGTTGTTTTGGCTACGGCTTGGGAAACAGCTTATCTCGTCACGAAACTGAAGGAAAAGAAAGGCAAAAAACATTACTTTATTCAGCATTACGAGATATGGGATGTCTGGAACAACGAAGACCTATGGAAGAGAGCTGAGGCGATTGAGCCTGACCCAAACAGGCTTTGCTTAGCCATGCATGACATAGTTCCAGAAGACCAAAAGCTAAGAACCATGAAAAAATTAGTGGATGATACTTACAGGCTACCGCTTGGCAAGATTGTGATTTCCTCCTGGCTAAAGGAGTTGATGGAGTTAAAATTCCGTCAACCATCCCAAGGACCCCTTCCCAACGGTGTTAATTTCAATACGTTCTACAAAGAAAAAACTGAAAAAACGGGCAAGCGTGTACTCATGCCTTTTAGACCTGCCCAATGGAAAGGCACCGAGGACGGGCTCAAAGCCTTCGCAATTGTCAAGGAGAAGCATCCAGAGGTTGAGTTTGCCATGCACGGGGTGCCGGCTAGACATGACTTGCCCTCTTGGATTAAGACGTACGGGAGAGTTTCAGACGACGAGTTGAGGCGGCTGTACAATTCATCGGACATTTACGTTATTCCCAGCTGGGTCGAGGGTTCCCAGTTGCCTCCCATGGAGGCGATGGCGTGCGGTTGCGCGGTTGTAGCAACCAATGTCGGAGGAATCACCGATTACGCAATTCCAGAGAAGACCGTACTGGTTTCGCCGCCCCGCAAACCCAAAGCTTTAGCGCAAAACATCATCGAATTGTTGGAAAACAGGGCAAGGCTGCAAGAGATAGCTGAGGCAGGACACGAGTATATCAAGCAGTTTACTTGGGAGAGAGCTACTAACCGCTTAGAAGAGTTGCTGGTAGAAAAGCCATAGTCAGCTAGAAATGCAAACGACTCATCGAGGAAGTTTGGAGCATTGGAGTCTCATACAGGTTAATGATGCCGTATTTCTTTCGGAGTTCTCTTCCTTCTCTGATGCCAGCAATTAGGCTTTTAAGGACAGTTTGGCGGAAAGCAAAACTGCCCCTGGTGAAAGATGCCCTTCGAAAAATCTGCAAAATAACCCTCAACTTGTCAGCGCTATTGGTCATATAGAGCAGGGCGATGCGGTTTCTTAAGCGGTAATAATAAAGCTCCAAGGATTGGGTATGTTCAAGGCTAACTGCCATTCTCTGGTGCTCGCCGGTAACGACTGGTAGAAGAACGGATTTGTAACTGCAGCTCCAAAGCATCAAAGAAACAAAAACGTCCTCTAAGTAGTACAAGAAAGCCTCAGAAACAAACAAGTCTTCATCATTTTTCAATGCATACTGGACTGCGTTCACATTGTAAACAGGCATGGCGCCCTCCACATAGGAGAGGTAAATTGGTTTGGTGAGGGAGAAGGTGCTGTTTTCATGGAGCGCATAGAGGTTGAGGGCTTCGTCAAGAATGAAGCCCGAGCTGTCTATCTTCGTTTCACAGCCAAGCCTTTGGACAATGCCTTGCACAGCACCTACTTCCCTGTGCTTCTCCAAGTAATCCACAAGTGTCCGCAAATACCCCGGTTTTGGTATTACATCATTGTGGGTTAAAGCTACGTATTTAGCGCTCCTGTCTCGTGCTCTGTAGGCAGCGTTGACGCCGCCTGTCCAGCCTAGATTTCTACTTAATTTGACGAAAGTCACTTTTAATTTACTCATTGTATCCTTTTGCAGGTGTCTTTCGATGACCTGCCGGCTACCGTCGGAAGAACCATTATCTAAGATTACAAGCTCAAAGTTTGGGTAATTAAGGCTTGCAAGCGCGTCTAGAGACCTTTGCGTAGTCTCAATTACGTGCATGCTGTTGTAGTTTATCCAGAGCACTGAAACTTTAGGATCCACTATCTTAATCTTCCCTAAATCTAGGACAGTGTTACTAGGCTAAATAGTTAAGCATGAATCTGCAATGCTTATGTAGAAGAAAAGTCTCTGACAAAAGGAGAATCAGGAAACAAGGAAAAATGCACATTAACTTCAACAGCCTCAGCTTAGGTCTGGCTGGCGGAACAAGATTCATCTTCGAATTGGCAAACAGGCTTGTGGAGCAAAACCAAAAAGTAACCATAACCCATCTTGGAGAAGAAGCGGCTTACGCTTGGTTTCCAGAAATAAAAGCTGAAATCCTAAACATTCCGTTTGTTCCCTACAGTTTGTCGACGAGGGCCTTTAGAAAATTTTTCGGCAAGTACTTGCGAACGTACGGTTATGGCACCCTTACTAACCGAGAAAGACGCTTAAAGGAAGCTATTCCAGATTGCGACGTAAACATGGCAACTTACTGCTTCACAGCCTTTCCCACCTACTACAGTGGCAAGGGCAGAGGGTTTTATCTGGTTCAGCATTATGAGCCGTGGTTTTTTGAGCAAAAGAAGGCACAAGAAAAAGCCGCCTTAACCTATACGCTTCCCCTAAAGAAAGTCTGTGTGTCCAAATGGCTCACCGATAAGGTCAACGGAACCTTCATCGGCAACGGCATTAACCTTTCAAAGTTCAAAGAACAAAAAACCCCCAAAGAATACGATGTCATGGTGGTCCAGCGGGATATAGGCTGGAAAGGCAACTACAACCCAGTGCTAGAGGCGATGCAAAAGAAGGGTTTGAAAGTTTTTGCTGCAACAGGAAAACTTACCGATGAGGAATTGGTTTCTGCTTACAATACTTCAAAATTATTCCTGTTCCTCAGCGAACATGAAGGGTTTGGTTACCCGCCTCTGGAAGCCATGGCTTGCGGTGTTCCCGTAGTTACAACGCCCTGCCTAGAATATACTAACCACTTGGACAACGCGTTCGTTCTAAAGAAGAACTATTCAGTTAACGAGGTTTTAGAGGCAACAGAGCGCATACTAAAGGATGAGGCACTGTATTCTCGGTTGCTTGAGAGTGGCCGCCAAACCGCTAAGGAGTATGATTTTCAAAAGGTTGTTTACCGCTTCCTTGAAGCCGTTAAGCAAGAAAATACCATGTAAACTCCACTATTGGGAATAGATAAATTTTCATAAAAGAAACACGTAAAGATTGGCAATCGCATAAGTTACTGGAAAGTGGAGAACCTCTTAGTGGCAAACGAACAAGCACTAATAAAGCTACGAATGGACGTGGATTACCCATATCCGTCAAGAGCTAAAAGCTTCCTATCCGTAGCACTGCGCATCAAAAACAGAAAAAGCAAAGATTACCTAAAGAACGCTCAAATCATCGCCAAAATGATTAATGAATCGCCAAAGCAAGTTAAGGCTTACTGGTTCTTCACGCCGTACACTGTTCCTGACAAGAGACTGCTAGATTTATTGAATCCTGATAAGCATGAGGTAGCCCTTCACATTGCAAACAAACCCTTTGAAGAATGGAAAAACTTGGAGAGTGCAACCAACCGAACAGTAAACTGCTATACCATCCATGGAACCAGACGACTGTCTGCCAGGCTGCTGTGGGGTCGCAAACTAAAAGAGAGCCAAGCTAAAATTCCAAGCGATTTTCCACTCAAATGCTTTCATGATTATGAAACATACAGTTTAGATACAATACGCCATGCTCTTGGCTTGGCTGAGTCTCAAAAAACCGCTGAAAAATGGGTTGAACAGGGACATGTTTTGTCCGTTCATCCTGAATGGCTTTTCCAGAGCGGAGGCAACCGCGGTCCCTTCTATGACGTTTTAAAAAACATTTTAGAAGTAGATGGGGAGCTTGAAAGTTTAAGGGTTCGCAGGAACTTTTCTGTCAAAATAGCGCATGACAATGAAGAATACGAAAAAAACATCCTTCCAACCGAGGCATTTGTGGAAAAGCTCGGCGAGAGAGGCATTGACGTCTTCACCTTTTTGGATAGAAAATGGTGCTGCCCCATCCCAAACCCGCCGAGCACTTGGACAAAAACAGAAGACAATATTGGACTGCTTGAAATAAAAGATTATTATAGCTGGTGGAGTGCGGTTGGAAAGAAAACCCGTAACATGGTGCGCAGGGCAGAGAAAAGCGGAATAAAAGTTTCCGTTGTTGAGCCAAGCGAGATGCTGGCTGAGGGTATTTGGAACATTTACAATGAGACTCCAATCAGGCAGGAACGCGCTTTTACACACTACGGCGAACCGCTTCAAACGGTTAGGGGAAACATGTTTGCAGCCAAAAACTCCATTTTCATAGGCGCCTTCTTGGAGGAAGAGCTTGTCGGTTTCATACAACTAGCATACGGCGACAACATAGCTATCATCTCAAACATACTCTCGCTGCAGAAGCATTGGGATAAAGCAGTAAACAATGCGCTGCTGGCAAAAGCCGTTGAAGTATGCGCGGCCAGAGGCGAACGCTGGCTTATGTACGGGCGCATAGGAAACCACCCGTCATTGGACAGGTTCAAAAACAGCCACGGCTTCCAAAAGTTCGAGATAAATCGATACTATATCGCCCTAACAAGAAAAGGCAAAATTGCCACACGTTTGGGTTTGCACAGAGAACTCAAAGATGCCTTGCCCCAGCCGATTAAGGGTCCGCTTATTCCAGCAATGAACTGGGTAAGCCGAAACAAGATGCGTTTGAAACTTCGTTTGGCAAAGTAGTGCTTGAGCCTTAGAGCAAAAGGCTGGCTAGGATGCGGTTTAACTCTTCCCTGTCTTTTATGCTTCTAAATATGGCTTTGCCGCTTGTGTAAAGCCGAAACGACAGATCTTGGAACGTTAACTCGAAAATTATGCCCGCTATGGAATTTTTCATCTTAGCCCTCTTCATGATGTTGGCGATGGCTTCATCCTTCTTTTCGTACTTGAAGACCACTATGACGTCTTTTTCTGCACCACAGGTTCCTTCTACTCGAGCCACGTAGTCTTCAAGGGTTGCCATTAGAGTTGCTCAAACTCCTTTAGAACTTCAACAAACCGGTCGATTTCTCCGGTTGTGTTGTAAATGTAAAAGCTTGCACGTGCAGATGATTGAAGCTTGAAGACTTGTTGATGCAACGGTTGTGCACAATGGAATCCACTGCGGATCATTATGCCGTAGTTATCGCAGAGAAGCGCAACATCATGGGAAGACAATCCCTGTACACTAAAGGGGATGATACCGCATTTGATTGAGAGGTCGCTAGAGCCGTGCAAGGTAACTTTGCTACATTCTTTCATGCGTTCTAGGGCATAATTAGTTAATTCTTTTTCATGGCTCAAAACGTCATCCATGCCTATGGCTTCAAGGTACTTTACAGCTTCCATCAACCCGACAGCACCACAAATGTTGGGTGTGCCTGCCTCAAACTTCCACGGCGGCTCATTCCACGAAATGCCACACCTGCCGCTTTCCTGGGCAAACTCGACTTCCTTAATCATTTCTCCCCCGCCCTGGAATGGTGACATCTTATCAAGTAAATCTTTTTTGCCGTAGAGCACTCCTATGCCTGTGGGGCCCAGCATTTTGTGACCTGAAAAAGCTAAAAAATCAGCATCCAAATCCTGAACATCTACTTTTAGATGTGGCACCGATTGCGCGCCATCCACAAGCATTAATGCGCCATAGTCATGTGCAGCTTTGGCGATGCGTTTGACATCGTTGATTATGCCTGTGACGTTTGATACATGGCTTAGACAGGCGATTTTTGTTTTGCTTGAGAATTTGCTTTCAAAATCATCGTAGTCTAAGGTGCCGTCGCTGTTTACGTTGGCATACTTGATTGTGAAGCCTTTGATTTTGGAGGTTATTTCCCATGGGACGATGTTGCTGTGGTGCTCCATTAAAGACACCAAAACCTCGTCGCCCGCACCAAGGTTGTTTAGTCCCCAGGAATACGCAACCAAATTTATTGCTTCGGTTGTGCCTCTGACAAAAATTGCTTCGGAAGAGTTTCTTGCGTTAATGAAGTGGGCGACTTTCTCCCGAGACTTCTCGAACATCTCCGTGGCTTCCAGCGACAGGGTATGAACGGCGCGGTGAACGTTAGCGTTGTTGTTTTCATAGAAGCTACTTATGGCATCGATGACTTGGCGGGGCTTCTGCGTGGTTGCTGCATTATCAAAATAAATTAGGGAATTGTTGTTAACTTTCCTGTTAAGAATCGGGAAATCTTGGCGAATACGCAGGGAATCCAGGGTTACGTTTCTGCCTCCGGCTTTAGCCTCTTAGAGAGTCGCTGTGCAAGTTCCTCTTCTTCCAGCGCTTGCTTTTCCTCGAAAGTCAAGTCTGCAGGCAACCAACTGGGAGCTCCGCCGCCTTTTTCTTCAAAGTACTTTCTGATTGCCCGTTTGAGAGCTCCGACAGCGAGGACGCCGCAGTGGAATTTTACGCTTGGTAATCCACCGATTTCTTCCGTGACTTTTTTCCAAGTAATGTCGTTCCAAGCGGTTTCAAGCGTTAAGCCTTTTATCATTTCGGTGACTATGCTTGAAGTGGCGATGTTGGCGGCGCACCCATAGCTTTCAAACGTTGCCCTTTCAATAACTTGTTGGTCGCTGATTTTTAGGTAAAAGGTTATCATGTCTCCGCACGCTGGGTTGCCCGCTACCGCAACCACGGTGGCATCGTCCATTTTGCCAAGGTTCTTTGGGTTACGGAATAGGTCCATGACTTTGGGGTTGTAAGGTAAAGGTATTCGAGACATACTTAATCAGTTCCTGTTGAGCCAACTATCCCTCTTATCCTGTTCACGGCTACTGGTAGAACTTCTAAAACGTAAGCTATATCCTCTTCTGTCTGATAACGCGTAGTCTTCATCAAAATACTGCCGTGTGCCTCGCTAAACCTGCGACCAATAGCAACCAAAACATGACTTGGCTGGAGCAGTCTGCGGCTGCAGGCACTTCCGCTGGAAACGTAGATGCCTTTGAGGCTCAGTTCAATGGTCAGGGCTTCTCCTTCACAGCGTAGGATGCTGATGTTGGCGTTGTCGGGTGAGCGTTTGTCTCCTTTTGGACCGTTAAACTTGACATCGGTGAGCTCGGAAAATATGCCGTCAACCAGCTTATCGCGCAGGGCACGCATTTTTGCAATGTTTACTTCAAAGTTCTCAAAAGCCAGCTCGGATGCCTTGGTGAAGCCCACGATTAGGGGCGTGTTTTCGACTCCTGGCCAGAGCTTTTGGGTCCCGATTTGACCTTCAAGGATACGTTCAAGGTTTATGCCTTCCCGCAGGTACATTGCGCCCATGCCCCTTGGACCCAAAATCTTGTAGCTGCTAACGGTGGCTAAGTCCACGTTTAGGTTTTGCACGTCTATAGGTATTCTGCCGTAAGCGTCTGAGGCGTCGGTGTGGAAGAGGGTTTGGGGGTTTTTGGCTTTAACAATGTCCACGGCTTCTTTGATTGGCTGGATTGTTCCAAGCTCATTATTCACCGATGAAACACTGACCAAGACGGTTTCATTATCAACGGCTTCTTTGAGTTTCTCAAGGTCGATGAAGCCCTCGCGGTCAACAGGGATTTTTGTGGTGGAGAAACCGAATTTCTTCAGCAAATCGGTAACGTGCAGCACGTTGATTGGTTCAATCTCTGAGATAACAATCTTTTTGCCCAGCTCCTTCTTGGCGAACGCTGAACCCATGATGGCTAGGTTGTTGGCTTCGGTTTCGCCCGGGGTAAAGGTGAGTTCTTCCAGGTTCTTTGCGCCCACAAAACGGCTGATTTTTTGGAAGCAGTTCATGATGACTTCAAAGGCTTCCCAGCCTGGCTTATGCGTAAGCGTGGGGTTGCCGTAGGCTTTCTGGTTAAAGTAGGGCAGCATAGCGTCTACTACTTCTTGGGGGACTATGGTGGAGTTTTCGTTGTCTAGGTAGACTTGGTGGGTTATGCCTTCGTGGAGTTTGAGGAGTTCTTTTACGTTTTCAACCATACAATATCCTACCTGAGGTTTCGGGATAGATAACTCGTCACTTGTATTAACTAATTCAAATAGAAAAATATACCTGAAAAAGCGCTTTCATTTATGGCTAACACTATTAATTAGCTTGTTCAAATATTGATAAAACTTGTCAATGGCGAGTTCAGGTTTGAAGATTGCAGAGTTGCATGTTCCAGATTCAGTCAAAGAAGTCCTGTTAGACTTGGGATTCAAAGAGCTTTTCCCACCCCAAGAAGACACCATAAACGCAGGCGTACTGCAGGGACAAAACATGGTACTTGCCAGCCCAACTGCGTCAGGAAAAACACTTATCGCCGAACTCTGCGCTCTCAAGCATGTGCTGGAGAACCATGGCAAAGTCATCTACCTCTCCCCGCTGAGAGCGTTGGCAAGCGAGAAGTTTGAGGACTTCAAAAAATACACCTCCATCAGAAAAGCGGATGGCAGAAGAGTCAGCGTGGGCATCAGCACAGGCGATTTTGACACCGCCGACAACTGGCTGGAGCGCTATGACATCATAGTTACCACCAACGAGAAGGCTGATTCCCTTCTGCGGCACCGCGCTAAATGGATGGACAGCATCTCAGCAGTCATAGCCGACGAGATTCACCTCTTAAACGAAGCCGAACGCGGGCCGACCCTTGAAATTGTGCTGGCGAGGCTTTTGCAGGTTAACCCGCACATTCAGGTTTTAGCGCTAAGCGCCACCATCAACAATGTGGACGAGATTGCAGGTTGGCTGAACGCCCGGTACGTGGTAACGGAGTGGCGTCCCATCAACCTTAAAGAGGGCGTTATGCTGCAAGATGAAATCCAATTCAAAGATGGCAGCTCAAGAAAAGTCGAGCAGGAAACCCGCTCCACACCCGTAAACTTGGTGTTGGACACGCTTAGGACTGGTGGGCAAGCTTTGGTTTTTGCTTCCACAAGAAGAAACGCGGTTTCAGCAGCCAAAACCATCGCCAGCCACATGAGCAAAGCCCTGCCTAAATCTGGCTCCAAACTGGTTAAACGCTCAATTGAGGAGCAGACCAAGAGGGTATTGGAGAGGGAAGCACATAAAATCCAGGAGGCAGGAGAGAGAACGCAGCTTAGCGATGAACTCGCCGACTTAGTTCGCTCTGGGGTAGCTTATCATCATGCAGGCTTAGGTGGCGCGCATCGCAGAATCATTGAGGATTCCTTCAAGGAGAGGAAAATCAAGGTTTTAACCGCCACGCCAACGCTGGCTTGGGGCGTGAACCTTCCCGCACGAACCGTCATCATCCAAGATTACAGGCGTTTTGAAGCTGGATACGGCAGCTACCCCATCAGCGTGCTGGATTATAAGCAGATGGCTGGCAGGGCTGGCAGGCCAAAATATGACAAGTATGGCGAGGCAGTGCTGATTGCTAAAACCGCTGACGAAGCTGACTACCTCATGGAAGGCTACGTTCTGGCTAAGCCTGAGCGGATTTGGTCTAGGCTTGCGGTTGAGAAAATCATCCGAGGACACGTTTTAGCCACCATCGCATCGGATTTTGCGCACACTGAGCAGGGGGTTTACGAGTTTTTCGGCAAAACCTTCTACGCTTACCAGTACGACGTGAAAGCCATAAAAACCGTTATCAACCGAATCCTTAGGTTTTTGCATGATGAAGAGATGATTTACGTTGACGGTGACAGCATTTTCGCTACAAAGTTTGGCAGGCGCATAAGTGAACTCTACATTGACCCCTTATCAGGCGTAATTATCCGCGATGCTCTGCAAAGCAAGCCGCCACTTCTGACCGAGTTTAGCCTGCTGCACCTTATCTCTCACACGCCAGATATGGGTCCGATAATGAGGCCGTACCAACGCGAAATCGACAAGCTAACCGTGCAGATGGAAGACCACAAGCAAGAACTGTTCATGGAGCCGCCCAACCAGTGGGAAGACCATGTGGGCTATGCAGAGTTTTTAGGCGAAGTCAAAACCGCAGTGGTTATGAATAACTGGATTGAGGAGTTGCCTGAAGAAAAAATCCTTGAACGCTTCAGCGTCCAACCCGGCGACCTGTACCGCACAATCGAGAACGCCAAATGGCTACTGCACGCCATAGACGAGCTGTCGCGAGTTGTCGCCAAAAACAAGGAAGTCTCAGCGCTAAGCCATGAACTTGTGGAGCGCGTTTCCAAGGGCATCAAGAAAGAACTGTTGCCCATTGTCCAGTTGGAGGGTGTCGGCAGAGTCCGCGGACGCATTATATTCAACGCTGGATACCAGACAATCGAAGACCTCAAACACGCCTCAATCGAAGAATTAACCAACCTACCAACTGTAGGTCCAAGGCTAGCTAAGAAGATTAAAGAGCAAGTCGGCGGCTTTGTCAAGAAGGACACTTGGGAACGCTTGGATAAAGCCGCTGAGGTTACGCAGAGGGGCTTGCTTGATTTTTAAGCGCCCTTTGCGAACTGCTCGGCTTGTTTGATTGCGGTCCCCAAGTAGTTTTGGGGGTTTAGTGCTGCCTCAATTTCCGTCTCGCTTAACTTGCTGCTTACAAACTTATCCTGTAGAAGTACCTGCTTAAACTCTCTTTTCTCAACGGCGCTCTGGATAGTCAGCTTCCTTAGCAGTTCGTGGGCTTCTTGCCTGTTCACGCCCTTCTTGGTCAACGCCATCATCACTGACTCAGACATCGCCCGACCCTGAGTCAAACCCAAATTTATCAGCATCCGCTCGCTGTCCACGCGCAGGTTAGCCACGATATTGCACATGAGGCTTAAGATGTAGTCTAACAGTATGGATGATTCGGGCAGAATGAAGCGTTCAGCTGAGGATTGCGTTAAGTCGCGTTCATGCCAAGTAACCATGTTCTCCAGCGCTGGGGTACTGAGGCTTCGGACAATTCGCGCTAAACCGCAGACGCGCTCGCATGTTTCAGGGTTTTGCTTGTGGGGCATGGTGGAGCTGCCGACCTGTTTTTTAGCCTCAAACGACTCGAACACCTCGCCGATTTCTGGTCTCTGGAGCTCCCGTATTTCAGTGGCAAAGTTCTCCAGCGACGACGCAACCATACCGTAGAGACAGACTAACTCCGCGTAACGGTCTCTTTGAACGATTTGAGTGGAAATCTCAGCCGCAGAAAGCCCCAGCCGTTTCATGACAAGCTCCTGAATCACCTCGGCGTGCTCCCCCAAACCAGCCTGCGTACCCACGGCGCCGCTTACTTTTCCAGCCAAAGCCCGCTTCTTGCACTCGTTTAGACGCTGGATGTGCCTGTTTACTTCGTATCCCCAGACGGCAAATTTGAAACCCAAAGTTATGGGCAGGGCGTGTTGCCCGTGGGTTCTGCCAATCATCACGGTGTCTTTGTGCTGGGCAGCTTGTTTTTGCAGTGTGCTTTTGAGGGCTGCAAGTTTTTTCCCGATGATTTCTGCGGCGTCATTTAGTTGCAGGGCGTTGGCTGTGTCGACGATGTCATAGCTGGTAGCGCCCAAATGCACGTAGGCACCGCTTGAACCGCAAACCTCTGAGAGCGCGCGGACCAGCGAGGCAATGTCATGCTTAATCTCCCTCTCAATAGCCTTCACACGCTCCACCTTAACGTACTTGGTAGATGCCATGGAAGCGATTTTTTCCGCATCTGCTTTTGGGATGTTTCCCACTTGTGCATGTGCCAAAGCCAAAGCGGCTTCGACATCAAGCAGTTTTTGGACTCGGTTTTCTTCTTCGAAGACCTTGAGCATTTCGGGGGTGCCGTAACGCCCGGTGTCTATTGGTGTAATTGGCAAGCTAGTGTCTCCTCAAAGTCATAGGATATGCAGATTAAAGATTAATGTTTTACCGATGCAATAGCTCTTTATGCAGTTATCATGGAGTAAAGAGGCATGAAGGTAACGGTTGCAGTGTTAGATAAGCAGGGCAAAAGCGTAGTTGACCGAGTACTTGAAGTGCTAAATTCTTTCAGCATGGAGGGGTCTTTGCGTTTTGGGTTAGTTTCTCCTAAACAAAGCCTTTTTGACAAGAATTTGGCGTTAATAAGCAAGCAGAGCCCCCAGACGTCAACACTGGCTGGTTACGCTACTGCCCAATCAAGAACCGCAAGCAACTACGATTTTCTGCAGTTAGAAGACGCTGCTCTATTCTTTCAAGGGCAAATATACGCTCCCATCCCGGAGAAATCAATCTCCGAGCAGGTTGCTAAGCATCCGTTTCACTGCGAAACCATCCTGCAAACGCTAATTGAGCAGACCGACGGAGACTACTCTTTTTTGATGCTCAAGGAAGGCTGGGTTGCGGCGGGCAG
>QYYE01000032.1 GCA_003589585.1 Candidatus Bathyarchaeota archaeon | reverse complement strand
CGATGAGGGGCGGCAAAATCTTTGTCCGCGACTACGTCGGCTACAGGGTCGGTATTCACATGAAGCAGTACCAGCGTAAGGTACCGACAATTGTCATCGGGCAGACTGCAGGCGACTTTCTTGCCGAGTACATGGCAGGCGGAGTCATCCTCATCTTAGGCTTGAATTTGAAAGGCTGCGAGAAATGCAAGGCGCGGTTTGTTGGCACAGGCATGCATGGCGGCGTCATCTATGAACGCGGCGACATCCTAGAACCAGTCGAAGGCACCAAAACCTTGCCAGTGGGTAAACGGGACATGCAAGTCATCGAAGGCTTAGTCAACGAGTACTGTAGCCACTTCGGCGGCGACCCCAAAGAAATCCTAAACGGCAAATTCAAAAGGATACTGCCATTGTCAAAGAGACCGTACGAAAAACTCTACAGCCACTAAACCTTTCCTTTTTTAATTAGACATGCAAATCAGCGGCATGCGCCTTACGGTTTTTCTTGAAATATACAAGCAAGCCAGCACCCACAGCGATGGCGATAACGGAAACTGCTGTCACAATCAAAACCGGGAAAGATATTGCTTCTTCAACAGGCGAATTGAAAACCAAAACAGTTGAATCTATTTATTTTAAGGAAGAGGATAGGTCGCTGAGATAACAACTCTAAAAAAGAGATTTATCAAAAAACAGGTTTAGTAAAAGTTTCTTGCTTCTTTTCTGCGCTCGGCTTCCTCGTAGAACCGCAAAACCTCATCCACAATTTCCACGTTAGAAAGCAACATGCGCCTGCAACAGTACCGCTTCAAACCTAAACTGTCCAGTACATCGCTGGCGTTCTCGCCTGTCTTTATGCGCCGTGTGAACTCGTCCCATTGGTCTCCAACCAGTTTGCCGCAGGTGAAGCATCTCACGGGAATAATCACTTGTTTTTCTCTCCTTACCTGTAACTTTTCTGTTCCTTAGCTCTTGCACCGGCACCGCCGAACTTTTTAGTTTCTTTAGCTCGGGAGTCCCCAACAATCATAGTGCGGTCATACTCGCTGAAAACCGTACGCAAATGACTACTCTTAGTCCACTTCAAAAGCGCGTTGGCAACAGCCATACGGGCAGCCTCAGCCTGTCCCATATAGCCTCCTCCGCTGGTCTTCACGTCCATATCGACCTGTTGCCAGACGTCTCCGCCTGCTTGCAGAAGTGGCTCCATGATTTTTGCTCGGGCGATGTCTGGTTCGTAAATTTCAACTGGAGTCAAATTAATCCTTACTTTTCCTGCGCCTTGTCTCACTACGGCGCGGGCGACTGCGGTTTTTCTTTTTCCACTAACAACTAAAACTTTCTTTGCGGGCATAAATTATTCACCTTTCCATCCTATCTCTTTTGCCAACTCAGCAAGCGTAAAAGATGGACCTTTCAGCTCCGCTGATTGGGCTTGGGTGAAACTTACCATTTTTTGATCTTTTAATTCTTGAGGCACACCCATAAAAACCTTCAAGCGTTTGTAGGCAGTTTTTCCTTTCGGCTGCTTGAACGGAAGCATACCCCGAACGGTTTTCTTTACCATGCGGTCAGGTCTTCGGTAATGGAACGGACCGCGCATTGGAGCGCCTACTTCAAGAAACTCTTTGGCTTCAGCGATTTTGCTCTTCTTTTTGCCAGAGTAAATTGCTTTTTCAGCATTAAGAATAACGACTCGTTCACCGTTAAGCAGCTTCTTAGCGACTATACTGGACATGCGACCAACAATGAGTCCTTCAGCATTCACGTAAGAGGTAGCGGTTTTTGTGGTTGTGGTTTGCATTTTCTTTTCTCACCGAATAATCTTGACATTGGAACCTTTTGGGTTTTTCTCCAAAAGCTCAGGGATAGATAAGTACTTTGCCTTGGCAGCAGCCAGTTTCGTCTTTGCCTTCTCTGAAGCGCTAAAAGCGGCAACCGTAACTGCATGGTCAATGCTACCTGCGCCCAAGATTTTGCCTGGAACCACCACAACGTCGGCTTTTTTTGTATGCCTGTTTATTCTGCTCAGGTTCACGGCGACGCGTTGGCTGCGGGTTTTTGCCAGGTGGTCAGCTACATCATGCCAGATATTGGCTTGTTGTTCTCGGCTTTCTTTCTTCAGTTGACGGATAAGCTGGAGTAATTCAGGGTTGGTTGTTTTGGTTTCTCTCATTGTTGTTCAGCCTTTAAAATTTCTTCAAACTCGTTTAGTTGTTTACCTAACGTTTTAGTGGCTTCTTTGAGAATTCGTTCTGGAGGAAGCACACCTGTAGATTCAATACTCATAATGAAAGCGTTCTTTTCCCACTCAATCTTTAGTGGAGAAGGCTTTTGTGGGCAAGCTTCTACACAGTCCATGCAAAGATTGCAGGCCAAAAGGTCGCGAACATCAACTTTTTCATCTTTGAAGCTGAGCACTTTCTTGGGGCAAGTATCAACACATTTTGCGCACTCGGCACATTTCTCTTCAGGAACCGTTATTTTTGGGTAATACTTGTATGCGCACATGGAAACAGGCTGCCACTTAGCGTGGGTTTTGCCTTTTCCAAGCCTTGCGTATGCTTCAAGCTTTAGTTTCTGCCCCTTTGCCAGTTTTAAAATCGGGACTTTGTCTGAGACAGGGATAATTTCAGGATTTTCAGATATGATTTCCCCTGAATAGACAGTTCTGGTGCCTTCCTTTGCTTCAGCATCCAACGTGAGCGTTACTCGGCATTGAGGACAGCCAAATTCACTTTGGCACTGGCATTCTTCTGGAAGGTTATACGTATCTAAATCAGTTTTAAGTGGAGTAAGCCCCAGTCTGTGAGCAACAATTTCATCCTGCAAAATCGAGGAATTTTCTATCATGACAACTTCTTCGATTGCCATGCAGGGAACCTCAGCAAGTGCTATGCGACGCAGAGCGTTCATTAAAGGAACATCCGCGTCTCTAACGACTATGCGGAGTAGATTATCGTTTTTTTCGAGGACTTCTATTTTCACTTGCTAAGACACTCCAATAAGTTGGAAATAATGGCTTTGCGTTCAATAGAGATTATAGGGGGATTATTTCAATTTTTCTGTTAATAAAGAAGGGAAAACGAGTTTAGACTCTTCTTCCTCTTCTGCCGCCAGGTCTGCGTGTGCCGTCATGAGGAATTGGTGTGACTTCTTCAATGCGTTCAATGCGAAAGCCAAATCTTGCGAGAGCTCTGATGGCTGCTTGGGCACCGGGTCCTGGAGTTCTGGGTCCACTGCCGCCTGGCGCTCGAACTTTGATATGTATGGCGGTTATGCCTTTGTCTCTTGCAACTTCTGCTGCAGCGGTTGCTGCACGCATGGCTGCGTACGGTGAGGATTCCATGCGGTCGGCTTTGACGAACATGCCGCCGGTGGTGCGCGAGATTGTTTCTGCACCAGAAATGTCGGTGATGTGGATTAGCGTGTTGTTGTAGCTGCTGTATATGTGGACTATGCCCCATCTCTCATTGCGCTTGTTGCTAGTGCTCAAAATCGGCCGCCTCCTCTTCCGCCGCCTCTTCGTCCACGGCCTGGTTGCCTAATTTCTGGTTGTTTGGCTACAACTGTTAAGCCTAGGCGTAAGGGGTGTGTTGCGGTTGCAACTGCACTTTGGGCAGAGTAGACGATTAATGGTTCTTCTGTTGTTGGCACGATGTAGCCTGGGATTGTTACTCTGCGGTTATCGATTGTTATGTGTCCATGTGTGATCAGTTGGCGCGCTTGGAAGATTGTTCTTGCCAGACCTTTGCGGAAAACAATGGTTTGAAGCCTGCGTTCAAGAATGTCTTCTATGGTTAGGTCTAATACGTTGTCTAAAACTGCGGTTTCCTGCAAAATGCCGAGTTTCTTTAGGCGAGATATTGCCTCGTTTTCCATTTGCGCGCGTTCCTCTCGGGTTTTGCCGATGAGTGAACGTGCGATGCCTCTGGTTTTGGATAACGTGGTTTTGTGGCGCCAGAGTTCATGCTTGTTTCGAAGGCCATATTGACCTAAAAGTTTGAGTTCTTCTTGAAGGATATCTTTGCGCCATCGGAAACGTGGGGTATCAAACTTTTTACGTTGTTTCTTTGGATCTCCCATAACTCATCTACCTTATGATGATGGTGCTCCTGGTTTTTGCTGCATCGTCTTCTTCTTAACGCCTAAAGCTTTGCCTGCTCTTCCAGTGGTTTTTGTTCTTTGACCACGCACTTTAAGGCTGTAAGTGTGACGGTATCCTCGCCAAGACCTGATTTCTTTGGCTTGGTCTATGTCGGTTTTAGTTTTTAGTGCAAGGTCAGCGCTAAGAAGATGAGAATCTTTGCCTGATTCAGAATCTTTTCGCCTATTAAAAAGCCAAAATGGCAGATTATATTTTGCTGGCTCCCTGATGATGTCTTCCATTTTGGCTATGTCCGATTCTGTTAAAAAGCCTGCTCGCAGGTCAGGATTTACTCCTGCCTTTTTCAGTACGGCGTTTGAGAGGCTTGCGCTTACACCTTTAATTTGTGCTAGTGCGTAAGAAGTCTTAAGGGTACCTGGAACATCTGTACCCATTATACGAAGTATGTAACGGTATTCCTGTGACATGCTAAATTTTCATCCGTTTTTAACTTGAAGCATATACGAAATGAGTCAGTGTTTATTTAAACCTTCCTTTCCAAAAAGTATCATCAACCGTTAGGGCAGAATCTGAATTATTGCAAGCTACATTTACAACGATTGTTTTAAATCGAAAGCTAAATACCAATCGCTTGAAAAAAGAACCCTTCATGGACGCCATAACAGTAGTAGGTTTAATCGCCGCAGTGTTCACAACTGCTTCGCTTTTTCCTCAAGTGCTCAAGGTTTGGAGAACCAAGTCAACCAAAGACATCTCCATGGGCATGTTTGCCTTCTTCTGCAGCGGCGTATTCTTATGGTTCGTTTATGGGTTGCTGGTTAACGATTTGCCCATTATGGTTGCGAACTCTTTAGCCTTCATCCAAGCCTTAGTCATCCTGATTTTCAAAGCAAAATACAAGTGACAGCTTAGCCAAATTTGACTGTGCTTAGCCAAGAAAGTTTGAGGAGAATCATTAAACAAAAATCTACAATACAAAAACGAATTCCTGTAGGAAGAGCAAATTTTGTTCCATTCTGACTGAGCTATGCAGAGCAACAGGCGTTTCAGACTAGTGCCTCTGTACTGCTTGTGAAACCAGCCACAACCAGCACAAAACCCAAACTACAACCTGCCGCAAAAAAGCAATCACCAGTGCAATCTGCTGGTTGTTGTGAAGGGGGAGAGGGGTCAACAACTACTACTGGAAAAACAAGCACATACCAGCAAACGCTGAGACAATAAATAAGGGACTAAAGATTTTTCTGAACGCTAAAGTACCCAACGATTACCCATGTTCAACCATTTCTATCACGTTTACGGTTGAGTTAATCCACCTCAAATAAGCATTCAAAGTCGCACGCAAGGCAACTGTGTCATCAGCCTCAACCGTTAACAAGAGAAAATAGCCGTTTTTTTCCAGTTTGACGTTGGCTCTTCTGGTAACAGGCGCATTAGCTTCAGGAATCAAAGCGTTAAGCAACGTTGACAATTGTTTCTCTGATTGGAATTTTATCCACACAGCAGCCTTTGCCCTTATCGCCATCTTAGCATTCTCAAACTAACGTAGAGAAATCAAGGTAATAAACAAGACAGAAAACAAAAAGGAAAAATAAGTTGAGGTTTATTCGGTTTCCTCTTCTTCCGTTGAAATCTCCACAGGAGACTCAACTGGAGCTTCAATGGGAGCAGCTTTTGGCGCTTCTTCAACTCTTGTGCCTTTCGCTGCACGCTTTGCAACAACACCCAGCTTTGTGATTGGAGTGTAAGCTCCGCCTGCAAAGGTGAAAGCGCATTTGTTGCATTTCCAAACGCCAACGCTCTCACGTTTTACACGTACAAAGCCGCATTGTGGGCATCTGTGAGGCTTCTTTAGTTCAGTAACTACTTTGACATAGCGTTTCCTAACTGTGGAACCGTAACGGGTTCCTAAACCTCTTGTTGGACCAACTTTCTTTGTTCGCGGCAACTTTTTCACCATTCAAGCTTCTTGCGCAGTTCGGCTGCTTTTTCTTGAGCAATCTTTGAAGCCTCTAAAATCTGTTGCGGTGTGAAATACCCTGAGCCGCCCTTCTGAATAGCACAAATGTTACCGTCATCATTGACTGCCATTGAAAGCCTCGAATCCATCACCTGCTCTTCCTCCAGTCCAGGATCGACAATCAAACTATTGTTAATCTTGCCTACGGTGACTGTTATGGGGTGACTTTTCATTGGCAATGGAGTGTAACCCTGCTTGATTTTTAACTCGCCATCCTTGATCTCGTAATTGGGCATTTTAGTGTTAAGCAACGCAGCCATAGCAGCCAACGCTGAAGCATCAATCAAGTTCCCATCGTGGTTTAGCACGTAAACGTCAACAAAGACAACGAACACCTTCTTTCCAGGCTCAATGCACAGCTTTAAAGTATCAATGGCTTTTGACTCTCTAATTCCCCGGTCAACAACTCTTGCTAACTCAATCGAGTTTTCATCAGGTGGTCCGGGCTCAAAATTTGGTGAAGCAATCGGTACAAGTTCAGCGTTAACTGTCTGCACACCTTCGTTGGGTGTATCTGGGAATGGTTCGCCAGTTTCAACTTTTACTCCAACAAGGATCTCAGTCTTGCCAAGTAAAACCCTCGCTGAACCTTCTGCCCGTTCAATTAAGCCTTGCTCAATTTTGATTTCCCGATAGTCACGTAAACCTCTCTCGTCTAAGCGCTGGCCTTTTGCGATTAACTCTTCAATCTGCTTTAGTCTAACACGAGTGATAGATGATGACATTACTCTTCAACCTCCTTAACAACCATGTACTTAGTCTTTAACGCTTCCTTTTGCAACTCATAGATTTTCCTGCAGCCATCCATAGCCATGTTCACGGCTTTCTCAAACTCCGCTGGCGTAAGAATGCCGTCCATCTGAAGCAGCGTAACAGCATTCAAACTTGGCATGTAAGCCACTGGAACATCAGCTACTCCAAGCTTGTCTTCAGCATCATACAAGTCCAAAACAATGGTATCGTCAACTTTTCCGGCGGCACATGCAACCACCAAGTCACGCATCGGAACTCCAGCGTCAGCAATTGCGAGTGCTGCTGCGGTTATGCTTGCGCATCGGGTTCCGCCATCAGCCTGCAAGACTTCGACGAAAACATCCACGCCTGTTCTTGGGTACAGTTCGTGGAATAATGCTGGCTCAAGGGATTCTTTTATGACTTTGGATAGTTCAACTTCCCTTCTTGAGGGTGCTGGCGACTTGCGTTCTTGCACTGAAAAAGGCGCCATGTGGTAGCGGCAACGCAAAACCATGCGGTCTGCTTGCGCCAAGTGTTTAGGGTGCATTTCTCTTGGGCCAAATGCTGCTGCTAAAATCTTGTTTTTTCCATGTTCAATGTATGCTGATCCATCAGCGTTGGGTAAAACGCCTACTTGAAGTTTTAAAGGTCTAAGTTCGTCAGCTTTTCTACCATCCAATCTTAATCCTTTTTTGTCAATTAATTTTTCGGGTTTTTCATTCATTCTAATTTTTCCTCCACCTTAGCTTTCTTTTCTTTAAGCAACTGTGTAATGCGATCTGTAAGACCGCTTGTATGGGATTCTTGCTCAATCTTTCGGATTGCTGCAATTGCAAGTTCTTCGTCTTCAGGGTTTTTCCCCGTGACTAATATGACACCGTTGAGACCCAGGATAATTTGGCAGTTGGTTTCCTGTTTAATCATGGATATCATGGAGCCTTTTCTGCCGATGACACGCGGAATCTTTGTGGGTGTTACCCTTAAGATTTGTCCACGTGTTATTTTTCCAAGTCCAGGTTCCCCCACGGTAAGTTGTGGGTCATGTGCTCTGTCGTATGAAGCTATTTTTGCAACAATCAAATCGCCTGCGTTTAGGACTTGTGATAACTCATCGTTTTGGGGTTTGAAGGGTCTGCTTAAAACGTCGGATGCACGTAGGAGTGCTGTGTAGGGTGATTTAATGTCGATTGTCCAGCCGTTAAATCCGACTTCTGCGACTGTTCCTATAACTATGTCACCTACTTTTGGCACATAAAAAGCCCTAAGTGCAACCACATTTACTTTCTTGTTGTCGCTGTCTACTAGTCCAATCCTTGAGGCGAAGATTTTGTTTTCTTCCACATACGTGTTTTCGCCTGGCAAATAGTCGCCTTCAGCGAGTAATTCTCCAGGCGTAACAAGCTGTTTTTTTTCAAAGAATGTTGGCATAATTTTCACCTTAACCAAATTTTTACAATTTTTTAATGGATTATTTTTGCTTCTCCAGTTCCTTTCGTTACATCGCCAAGTTTATTGAGCAACGAGGCATAAGCTCCAGCGGGCAATTCTATCTCGCCAAACCATGAACCGTCACTGCGCCATTCTTCACGTTTTATGGTTCCCCAGTTTTTGATGGCGCCGTAAGCTCTTGCTGAGTATTCAGCGGGAATTCTGACGCCGACTAAGACTTGTTCAATTTTTAGGGGCAAAATAGGTCTTAGAAGTTTTACGATTTCTCGGGCTTGCTCCTCCACTGACTTGTAGGGGTCAATTTGGAAACGGATTTGTTCCATGGCGTTTTCAATGCGCATGGGTGGATGAGGCAGGTTGGTTTTTGGGTCAACTGCCTGACGAGATATAAAATCGATGACTTGTTTCCTTTTATCTTCGACCATTTTGCGTCTTTGGTCGGTTGTTAGCTGCAGGGTGCCTTTTTTGAGGATATTATCGGCGATTTTTAGTGGGTCGGTGGTTTGGAAGGCTTTGCGCATGACTTCTTCGGAGACTTTGGTGCCTTTGTTTGCGTCTGAGAAAATGGTTTCTGCAGCTAAGACTTCAGTTATTGAGGAGATTTTGCCGTTGCGGTAGTCTAGTGCTTTTTGGGGTTTGACTAGAATTTCGAAATGTTCGTTGTCTTTTGTTAGGCGTGCAACGGTGAACTTTTCACTCATTAACTTGTCACTTGCTTGGAACCCAGCTCTTTGATGTGACCGTCTATTGTTTCATCAGTTAACATTTCCAGTTTTTTGGTGGCTGTGGGTATGACGGCGATTTTTATCCTGGCTGGCAGTTGTCTTGCTTCGAGGGCTTTGACTAGGCATTTTACTGCAAGTTTGATGCTTTGCTCTAGATTTAGGGTTTCTTTGTATTCTTCTTTGAGAATGGCGAGGACGGTTTCTCTGCCTGCGCCCAGTGCTGTTGCTTTGTATCCGCGGTATGTGCCGCTTGGGTGTGTTCCGAACACGCGTGTGCCTGTTTTGTCGACTCCTCCGAAGATTATGGAGACTCCGAAGGGTCTTACTCCTGCGTGTTGGGTGTACATTTGTTGGATGTCGCATATGCGTTTGGTTACGACTTCTATGTCTATGGGTTCGTCGTATGTTAGTTTGTTGCTTTGGGCATAGATTCGTGCTTGGTCGATTAGGATTCTTGCGTCTGAGCTTAGGCCGACGATGGCTGCTCCGATGTGGTCGTCTACTCGGAAGATTTTCCAGCTGTAGCCTGCTTCTTCGAGTGGTTCGATGTTTTCTTCTGAGCCGAGGATTAGTCCTTCTGTTGTTTGGATGCCTAGGATGGTGGCGCCCCGGTTTACGAGTTCCATGGCGTATTCTACTTGGAATAGTCTTCCGTCTGGTGAGAAAACGGTTATTGCACGGTCATATGCTCCTGGTGCTGCAAATACAGACATAATGTTAACCTCATTTTACACTATACACTTTTTCACAGTCTCATATAATAACTACACTAAAAACCTTTCCTATAAGGGGAAAATTGGAATCTGTGTGTTTTTGGGGTTTGTGGTTGATGCGGTCGTGTTAAAGGTAGCTTGTATTGTTTGGATTATAGGTTGTTTTTTCAGTAGTAGTTGTTGTTGATGACCCCCCTCCCTCTTCACAACAGCAACCAGCAGATTACGCTGGCGATTGCTTTTGGCTTCACGGTTGGGTTTGAGCTGAAGGCTGGTTGTGCAAGTTACCACAAGCAGTTGTCGAAGGCAATGTGGAAAGGGTTTTGTTGCTTTGACCAAGACCCTTCCCCTTATAAATATAAAAAGCGCCCTTGTGCATCTCAAAAAAACATACATAAAAAAACTTGATTCTTATATTCTGAAGCGTTATAGTTACTGTTGCTTGGGGACAGGTTGGTTTGGCTAAAGAATCTGAATTAACTGTTTTCACCATCGGGCACTCAACCAGAACGCTCGATGAGTTCTTGGAGCTGCTCAAAGCGTACGCCGTAACCTTGGTGGTGGACGTTCGCAGTGTTCCCCGCAGCAGGCACAACCCCCAATTCAACAAAGAAACACTCCACATCACTCTCAAGCCGCATGACGTAAGGTACATTCACATGCCAGAAATCGGCGGATTGCGCCGTCCAAAACCAGACTCCGTCAACCTCGCATGGCAAAACAGCAGTTTCCGCGGCTACGCCGACTACATGCAAACCAAAGAGTTCACCGACAACCTCCTCAAAATCGTCGCGTTGGCAAGGAAGAACCGTTTGGCGTTGATGTGTGCGGAAGCGTTGCCTTGGCGTTGCCACCGAAACCTCCTCTCTGACGCCCTGGTGGTTCGGCACATAAGGGTTGAGCACATCATAAGCAAGGAAAGCACAATTAACCATCAGCTTAACGAGTTGGCGCATGTGGAAGGAACAGAAATAACCTACCCGCTATACGCTAAAGAAACACCACAAAGAACACTTGGTGACTTTGGGCTAGCTAAGTGAGAAACCGCAAGACTTTTACCTAAAACGATATGAATGGAATACAGTGAAATAGCCGTGCGTTTAAGAATCACTAAAGTTGATGAGTACCAATTTTTGAGTTGTTTGAAACATTCATTATGGGGAAGCAAAACAGCGAGGTTTAAGAATTGGCAAAAAGGCGATTATCTCGTTTTTATTGTAGATAAAGCACTATCGGGTTATGCAGAAGTAGCGGGAGCGCCTTTCAGATCAAACGAAAAAGTATGGGATAACGGTCTTTTTCCTTACAGAATCCCAATAAAATTCAAACAAATCCTTGCAAAGAACGATAGGATACCAATACTGGGAGATATCAGGGATATCCTTGTTTCTAAGTGGGGCAATAGTTATGGTTGGGGAATACTAAACCAACAACTTATCACTGATACAGCTGCCGAGAAAATTATTAATGCCTTCGCTTGGAAAACAAATACACTTACGCAAACTCAATCGAGCATAGAACAATTTCTCCAAGAGGCAGCACAGCTTAGAGAAATCGACACTAACACCCAGAAACGAAAGAGGCGGACTCGCCGTTCTATGGCAAATTCGCTTATAACAGATGCAAAAGAGAGACAAGAAGAAACTATCGAGAAAGTAGCCTCAGTCGAGGAGGACTCTGCACATTCTAAAGCTCAGAATGCACTAATCAAACTTGGAAAAATTACCGGCTGTTCAGTTTGGGTAGCAGCAAATGATAGGAACCGTTACTTTAATGGTAAAACTTTAGGTGATCAGTGCCTTGAGCAGTTGCCTAACATGGGTTTGAACGATGAGGCTGCTCGTAAAATATCACTGATTGACATAATATGGATAAAGCAAAATGCCCCTGTCTGCGCTTTTGAGGTTGAAACAACCACTTCAATTTACTCTGGCATCTTAAGAATGTCCGATCTTATATCATTAGTGCCTGCACTTAATGTAAAATTGTATATCGTGGCGCCAAAAGAAAGACAGGAAAAGGTGGGTAATGAACTGACCCGCCCAACTTTCAAGAGAATTGGCCTTAATGACTTCTGCAAGTTCATACCATTAGAGGAATTAAACAAATTATTGATTAAGGTCGAGGATCTTGGGGGACATATTCATCCTACAATTGTAGACAAGATTGCAATTGGATATGGAGAAGAAATATAGGGTTAAACTAACCCTTCAATGTCTCCGTAGTTTTGCTATGAAGAATCCGTTGCAGTGGTGAATATGAGGGTAAAGTCGCTGGCACTGACTCAGTCCTCGCAGTCCAGGCAACCCAATCTTCGGTTCAATCTCCACCAAACTGAATTCCAGGTGCCACTTCAAGAACCGCTCAATTATCAACTCGTTCTCTTCCTCAGTAACGCTACAGGTAGAATAGGTCAAAGTTCCGCCCAAAGCAACTTTTTCAGCGCAGCTGTTAATCATTTTCCACTGAATCTCCGCCATCCGCTCAATCGACTTAGGACCCAGACGCCATTTAGCTGAGGGCTGCTTGGCAAAGACTCCTGTGCTGGAACACGGCGGGTCCAAAACCACCAAATCCGCTTCACCGCTGAAGGGCAAATTGGCGCAAGCATCAGCGATTACTGGCTGGGCAATTCTGACGCCCATGCGCGAGGTTTCTTTTCTCCAAGCATCCAATCTTCGCCTTGAGTAATCAACCGAGTAGACTGCGCCGCTATTCTGCATAAGCTGGGCTAGAAAGGTGGTTTTGGCGCCGGGGGCAGCGCAAACATCAAAAACCAAAGCTCCAGGCTTGGGGTCTGCGGCTTGTGCAGCAAAGCAGCTGGCTTTGTCTTGGATGTAAAATAAGCCTTCACGGTAGCTGGGCAGGCTGTTTAGGGGCTTTTTGGTCTCAGCAACCTTGTAGGTGTACCTTAACGGCTCGGTTTTTTCTGGTTCTACGCCTTCTGCTTGGAGCCTCTGCAAGATTTCCTCTTCCGCGGCCGCTAAAGTGTTGACTCGGATGTAGGTTGGCGGCGGATTAATGCTTCCCTCCAAAAACGCCACGGCTTCATCGCGTCCCAGCAGGTCAAAGCAGTACTTGACAAACCATGACGGATGAAAAGTCTCCAAGCTGACCCGCTCCACATCCCCTGCCGCCTTCAAAATCGGCTCCAGCTGGCGCGTGAGCAAAAAGCCTAAGAACTGCTCGACTTCCCGCAGGGTCTGCCAGCCCAAGATTGCTCTGCCCATGCTTGCGATGTGGGCGGCTTCTTGGATGTTTATTTTTGCCCAGTTCTTGGCAACCCGTGTCTGATAAACATAAAGCCTCAAAAAGGACTGCACGCCAAGGGTGTATTCGCCGATTTTCTTGGGCGCAACAGTGGTGTTGACGAATTTGTCGATGAGGTTTTTGCGCCGAGTTGTTTCAACCACCAGCCCATATGCGTAGCGGATGGCGTTGGGGTTTTTTGCGCTAAGCTGCTTGATGGTTCGGGCTAGGGCTAAGCGTTCGCTGAGTTTTTGCATTTCCATCCAGCTTAAAGTTTCAATAGCGATTGTCCAAGCTTCCCTTAACACAATATTTTCACAGCCTAAACCAAATGTAACCGTGGTAAATAAGAATTAAAATGCAAGCTGTTACTGCATCGCCACAGCCACATAACTTTATCAAGCTTCCATTCGTGCTAGAGCACATGGTTACATAAACCATAACTTCCATAAAATGGAGGTGATACTTTTTGGCTAGAAGGCAAAGGCGTGAGGAAGAAGAAACCGCAAGGGGCAAAATGACGGTGAGTGAAGCTGGAAAACGAGGCGGCGCCAAGGGTGGACCACGGGTTCGTGAACTCATAAGGGAAGGAAAAGAGCACGAAGAAGAGTAAACCCTAAAGTTCGCCAGACCCTTTTCAAACTATCCACCGATTTCTTTAGAACCTACTTTTCGGTAGCGGGGGTGAATTTCTGAGCAAGGAAACCAAGCAAAAAGGCATTGAAACAAAAGAAGGCCAATTCATGTGCCCAGAATGCGGCAAAAGATTCAGCGACAAACAGACCGTGGCCAGCCACTTGCACATGATGCATGAAGGCCACCTAAGAACTTGGCATGAAGACCACCATCTGGGCATGCACAAGTAAAAACCCCTCAGTTTTTTGCCGAAAACAAGCGTATTTTATTCATTCTTTGAAGCGATAGCTTAACGAGCGAAAACTCCGATTTGAGTCACTAAAGATTTTAGTCTCAATGCACCATTAAAGGAGTTAAAGGTCACATTGGGATGGCGCGCACACTCTTAGATTACTGCGACAGACAACAAACTAAACCTCCACAGCCAGAGGTAAAAGCGCAAGCCCCGCCACCCCAACCACCCACCCGAGAAGTTAAAGAAAAAAAGAAGCCCCGTAGCTTCCCGCCTGTAGCACCTAAAGACCTGCCAGCCTCCTATTTCGTCTCGGCGTCCTATGATGGAAAGCAAAGAAAGGTTGTAATCAAGCTCTACGAGCCAGAGTCTGGGCAAATCTATTTTTGGTATGACAACACAGACCACAAGCCCTACTGCTTAACTAACCTGTCGCAGATAGAGCTGGAGAAAATCGACCGCTTAATCAACCACGAAGGCTTTGACAGCTTCAAACTTGAAGAAAAATATGACCCGTTAGAAAACAAAAACATCCAAGTTACAAAAATAGTTGCCAAAGACCCGCTTGCCATCGGAGGCAGACCAGCAGGCACCATCAGAGACATCATCCCCGAGGACTTCCCCAAGGTCTCCGCCGTACATTTGGAGCCCCAGGAAATTAAGCTGTGGGAGAGCAAAATAAAATATTACCAATCCTACATCTACGACCGCCAACTTCTCCCCGGCATGATATACGAAGTAAAAGACGGCAACCTCAAAGAAACGGTGCTGGAAGAAACCGCCGAGACCCTTAGCAAAATCAAAGAACTCTTCAAAGACGCCACCGACGAGGAGCGGGAGTTTGCAGAGATGTGGGCTAAACTGCTTGAGTACCCAGCGCCAAGTTTCCGCAGGGCGGCAATCGACATTGAGGTCTACGCTCCAATATCCACGCGTGTTCCTGACCCCCGTGAAGCCGCATGCCCCGTCATCGCTGTTTCCGTGTACAGTTCAGATGGCGAAAAAAGAGTGCTTATTCTCAAGCGTGAAGGCGTCAGGGAAGGCAGCGAGCAACTCGCTGCAGACATCCAAGTCGAGTACTGCCAAGACGAGGAGGAGCTGCTCAGGAAAACCTTTGAGGTCCTGCTTGATTACCCCTTCATTTTAACGTTTAACGGCGACGACTTTGACCTGCGCTACCTCACCCACCGAGCCATAAACCTCGGCATCCCACGCCACGAAATCCCAATTGACGTGGGCAAACGAGTGTGCCTGCTCAAGTACGGCGTACACATTGACCTCTACAAGTTCTTCTTCAACCGCTCCGTGCAAATCTACGCTTATGGCAACCGCTACAAAGACATAAGCCTAGACGATGTGGGCAACGCGCTGATTGGCACGCAGAAAATCCGTTTGGAGAAGGCGTTTGGCGATCTCACCTACAGTGAACTGGCAGCTTACTGTCTTCGAGACTCAGAAATAACCTACAAGCTCACAAGTTTTGAGAACGATTCTGCGATGAAGCTAATTTTGGTTCTTGCCCGAATCAGCAGCATGCCCATGGAAGACGTTAGCCGCCAAGGAGTCAGCCGCTGGATACGCAACTTTATGCACCGGGAACACCGCAAACGCAACATGCTTATCCCAAACGCCCAAGACATCCTCACCAAAAAAGGCAAAACCGCCACCACCGCCATCATAAAAGGCAAAAAATACAAAGGCGCCATAGTCGTCGAGCCCAAACCCGGCGTCCACTTCAACGTCGCCGTCATGGACTTCCCCAGCCTATACCCTTCAATCATCAAGGTGTGGAACCTTGGGTACCAATCTATCTGTTGCACGCACCATGACTGCAAATGCCATGCCATCCCTGACACTCCGCATTGGGTCTGCAAAGAAAAACGCGCCTTGGAGAGCCTGCTGATTGGTTCGCTGCGGGATTTAAGGGTTAAATGGTACAAGAACCGCGCCAAAGACAAAAACCTCCCCAGTGAGCTTCGCAGTTGGTACAGTATTGCGCAGGGAGCGCTCAAGGTTATTTTGAACGCCAGCTATGGAGTTTTCGGCGCCGACAGTTTTGACCTTTACTGTCCCCCAGTGGCGGAGGCAACGGCGGCCATCGGACGGTACTCTATCACCCAAATACTTAGGCACGCGGAAAGCTTGGGTATTCAGGTTCTCTACGGCGACACCGACAGCTTGTTCCTCAAAAACCCCTCTAAAGAACAAATCGACAACCTCATCCGCTACACCGAGCACGAGTTGAACATGGGCATAGACATGGAGAAAACCTACCGGTACGCAGTTTTTAGCTCACGCAAAAAGAATTACCTTGGCGTTTTGGAGAATGGCATGGTTGACGTGAAAGGGTTAACGGGCAAGAAAAAACACATCCCCACCCTGATTAAAGATGCTTTTAACGAGATGAAGGAGAGACTTGCAAAGGTCAAAAACCCCGAAGACTTTGAGAAAGCCAAAAAAGACATCGCAAACATAATCCGCGAACGCCACAGCATTCTCAAGCGGCGAGAATGGCAAGACAACAGCGAGTTGGCGTTCCACGTTGTTTTAGGCGACGATTTGGAACGCTACACCAAGACGACGCCTCAGCATGTGAAAGCAGCACGGCTTCTGAAAGAAAGCGGAAGAGAGTTGCGGGCTGGCGACTTGATTAGTTTTGTTAAGGTGAAAAGCAAGGACCATGTGAAACCAGTTGAGTTGGCGTCAAGAAACGAAGTTGACGTTGACAAATACATTGCGTACCTGCATTCCACCTTTGACCAAGTTTTAGATGCATTGGGCTTGAGTTTTGACGAGATAATCGGGTTAACTAGGCTTGAGAGTTTCCTTGGAGCTTAACTTGCCACTGCTGCTCTCAGAGACCTCCCTCCCCTAATTTAAAAGTAGATTAGAATTTTGGGGTTGGTTTGTTTTTTCTAGTTTAAGAAGAAGGCAAGAGTCTCCTTATTCATCTTCTTTTTGGGGGGCTTTGAGGGTGAGGGCCTTTTTGATTCTGAATTAGCAGCCGATTGCAGGGAGGTTGTGGACCATTCTGCAAACAAAACAGTAAAAATTTGATTTAGTGTTAAAATAGCTTGGCAAATGCTAGATTAGCAAGTTCAACATACAGAATTGCGCAAAGCTTTTCTACTCAACACACCAATATTTTGTACTCTAATTTGGTTTTTTTCAGCTTTTAAGCAAGAACAATTCTGCAGACTAAATATTGCATACAATTCAAAGCCTTAAAGAGCTCCTCAATCAATAAACCGGCTGAAAAATTTTCTGGTAAGTTCACAAAAAATAATCGCTAGAATTTGGGTGCATCATTTTAATCTAATCTCAAATCTGATACGTTTTATAAGCAATAATTTCCTTGAAAGAATCATGCTTAAGTCAATAGAAGGTTTTGGCGATGCAACATACATATTATTTGTCATTGTTTGGTGCAACAACTGAAGAGCAGATAAGATTAATAGAAAAAGAGGGGAGCCTTTTTACGAAATCATTTCCAGATGTCAATAGTTTACCGAAATTGCATCTATCAGTATGAAGCATCCATGGTTAAAACTGTAAGCTGATACGGCGACGTAATTGTAATGGTCCTCGCTATATCCCCAGATATCATCCCAATA
>QYYE01000031.1 GCA_003589585.1 Candidatus Bathyarchaeota archaeon | reverse complement strand
AGACGGCGCCATCGTGCTCATCGGCAATGCCCCGACGGCAGCCTTTGAGCTGGCAGAACATGTCAAGAAGGGCTCAGTTAAGCCAGCGTTGATTGTAGCGGTTCCCGTGGGGTATGTGGGCGCAGCCGAATCCAAAGAAGCAATCGCACAACTTCCAGTTCCACACGTTATTGTTAGGGGGCGTAAGGGCGGCAGCACCATTGCCGTGGCAGTCTTCAACGCGTTGCTGTCGATGGCTGAAGGAAAAACTTACGGGTAACAGGTGACCTTTGATGGCGCGGTTTTTGAAGTACGGCTTAACCACTGGGGCAAGTGCGGCGGCTGCGGCAAAAGCAGCGGTGATTGCGCTGGTTGGTGAGCCTGTTGACCGCGTAGTAGTTCCATCACCCCTTGGCATCCGAATTGAATTGCCAGTGAAATCAAGCAGAAAAATCAGCGATGACACGGCAGAGGCAGTTGTAATTAAAGATGCAGGAGACGACATTGACGCCACAAACAAAATGGAAATCACCGCCACCGTAAAACTAACAGGCGACGGCAACGTCTCCATAAAAAGCGGCAGGGGCATCGGCACTGTCACAAAACCCGGCTTGCAAGTGCCCATCGGCGAAGGCGCAATCAACCCTGTGCCAAAAAGCATGATAAACCAAGCCGTCAAAGAGGCGTTGCCTGCTGGCATGGGCGCTGAAGTTACCATTAGCGCGCCTGAGGGAGAGCGAATTGCCCAAAAAACCTTAAACGCTAAGCTGGGCATTGTCGGCGGCGTTTCGATTTTGGGCACAACAGGCGTGGTGAAGCCGCTGTCTTTGGAGGCGTGCAGGCGTTCGCTGGTTCCCCAAATCGACGTTGCTAAAGCAAGAGGCTACAAACGGATTTTCTTTGTTCCGGGCAATATCGGAGAGCGAATTGCTAAGCAGAAATTTGACGCGCCTGCAGATGCGATAGTTCAAACCGGCGACTTCGTGGGCTACATGCTAGACAAGGCCGTGGAAAAAGGGGTTAAAGATATTATTTTTCTGGGGCACTCTGGGAAACTGGTCAAGCTGGCGGCAAACATCTTTAATACACACCACAAGGTGGGGGATGCGCGTAACGAGGTTATTGCTTCTTACGCTGGCGCAGTTGGAGCAGATACCCAGACCATTAACGCTTTGTTGGCGGCGAACACTTCGGATGAAGCCTCAGAAATCCTAAAAAAAGCCAATATCCTCGAGGCAACCTACGACAGAATTGCCACACGGGTTCACCAGCGGGTTTGCGACAGAGTGGAAAATAAAATTAACATAAGTGTAATTATCGTTTCTATGGATGGCAAAGTCCTCGGCATGGACCAAAACGCGAGATGCAACAAACCTTGGCAAAACTTAACATAGTAGGCGCTGGACCGGGTTCACCGGATTACATCACGCCGGCTGCAAAAAAAGCCGTGCAAGAAGCCCAAATTGTTTTTGGCGCTGAAAGAAACCTGCAGCTTTTCCGCGGGGACATTAAAGGCGAAACCGTAGCTTTAACCGCTAAAAACATGGATACAGCATTGAAATCAGCGGTTGAATTAGCGCAAAAAGGTAAAAATGTTGTGTTGGTTTGTACTGGTGACCCAGGGTTCTCAGGCTTGCTAAAATCGGTTCTGGACAGAGAGTTGGTCAAACCTGACCAGGTAAATGTTGTTGCGGGCGTAAGTTCACTGCAAGTGTGCGCTGCCCGCCTGGGGATGAGTTGGGATAATGTACGCCTATTTAGTTTTCATGAAGGCGCAACCATGGAGAAAAAAACCGAGTTGGCTTCAACGGTTAAAAACGGAAAAGAAGTTATGCTGCTGCCTGACCCTAAAGCGTTTCCTCCGAAAAAAATTGCATCTTACCTAATCAAAAAAGGAGTAGATAAAAAAACCGAAGTGTGGCTATGCGAGAATTTAACACAAAACAATGAACACATAACAGCGGGAACCCTACGAGATGCTTTAGAGTTTGATTCACAATCTTTGTGCATAATGGTTATCAAACCAACAGGTAAAGTGAAAACAGAAAATGGCTAAAACATGGAATTATAAAACGCCAGGGTTACCCAGCGAACTGTTCAATCAGAATGAATTGGTGCCTGGACCAACAAAAGAAGAAGTTAGAGTTTTAACCATCTCTAAAGCTCGGCTTAGTGAAGGCTTCACAGTTATTGATGTTGGCTGCGGCACAGGCGGCTTAACAGTTGAAGCTGCATTGCAGGTGGCTCCAAAAGGCAAAGTGTACGCCATCGACGAAGACGAAGCAGCCATCACGCTAACAAAAAGTAACATACAAAAATTCGAAGTGGAAAACATTGTATCTCTTTCAAAGGGCAAAGCGCCTGAAGCGCTGCTGAAACTTCCAAGCGCTGAAGCCATCCTTATTGGGGGTGGCGGCGCATCTTTGAGAACAATAATACAAACCGCTCACTACAAACTAAAGTCAAATGGCAGAATCGTCATAAACGCCATACTACTGGAAACCGCAACCACTGCGATAGCCGAACTGAAAGCTTTCGGCTACAAAGACATCGATGTCGCCCAGGTTTCGATGGCAAAAGGGAAACAGATAAACTCAGGAGGCACCATGATGGTGGCTCGCAACCCAATAACAATAATCTCAGCAACAAAACCATAGGAGAAAAAGAAAATGGCAGGAAAATTCATAGGAATCGGCGTTGGTCCCGGCGACCCCGAACTCATCACCTTAAAAGCGGCAAAAGCCCTCAAAGCAGCCGATGTTATTTGTGTCCCTAAATCACACGCGCGGAAAACCAGTATGGCGCTTGGCATGGTTAAGCAAATTTTGAATGAACGAGATGCACCTGCGGAAGTTCTCGAACTGGTTTTTCCCATGACCAAAGACGACCTAAACAACCGAAAACTATGGGTGGAAAACGCCGCCATAGTAGCCTCAAAGGCAAAGAAAGGAAATGTCGCTTTCATCACCTTGGGTGACCCCATGCTTTATAGCACTTTTCTGTACCTCTATGAATGCGTCAAGGAAACCTACCCAGAACTTGAGCTGGAAATAATTCCTGGCGTAACATCGGTGACTGCCGCCGCTGCAAGCTCCAAGCTGCCGCTGGCTGAGAAGGAGGAAGTGGTCTCAATCATTCCCTCAGACCTTGACCCGGCCCGCATCGAAGAAACCGCAAAGCACGCAGACACGTTAGTCTTTATGAAGTGCGCATATCACATCAAAGAGTTCTTGCCGATTCTTCTCAAAGCGGGGTTCACCGAAAACTCAACAACCGCACTAGTCAAACGGTGCACGCTTCCTGAAGAGAAAGTTCTTGTGGGCAAACTATCCGATGTAGCCAGCTGGGATATAACCGAGGACTACTTTTCAGTAGCCATAGTCAAAAAAAGCCAGGTTCCCATTCATTGGAAAAGTAACGGTGAGAAAACATGAAAAAAATTGTCTTTATAGGCGCAGGTCCAGGCGACCCTGAACTTATCACGTTGAAAGGCAAAAAATGGCTCGAACAAGCTGATGTAGTTATCTACGCTGGCAGTCTTCTCAACCCCGAATACCTCAAGTACTGCAAAAAAGGCGCGGAGTTGCATGACAGCGCCAAAATGAGCCTGCCCCAAGTCCTAAAAGTCATGGTTCAAGCAGTCAAAGCTGACAAGCTTGTGGCACGAGTGCATGATGGTGACCCAAGCTTTTATGGCGCTATTCAAGAGCAGATGGACGCGCTGGATAAAGAAGGAATAGAGTACTTTAGGATTCCAGGCGTAAGCTGCTTGCAGGGGGCTGCTGGAGCATTGAATCGCGAGTTAACCTTGCCCAACATTTCCCAAACAATCATTATTACCCGTCCTGCAGGCAGAACCCCCGTGCCTGAAGCCGAAAGCATCCAAAAACTAGCCGCTCACCAAGCAACCATGGTCATTTTCCTTGGCACCCCACACATAGCGCGCGTCGTGGAAGAGCTACAGAAAGGCGGCTACCCCAAAGACACCCCCGCCTCGGTAGTGTATAAAGCCACGTGGCCTGAGCAGAAAATCGTCAAAGGCACGCTCGAAGACATCGTTGAAAAAGTAAAAGCCGAAGGCATAACCGAGACGGCGCTGATTTTTGTGGGCAAAGTTATGAATCCGCAGGCGTATGATTTATCCAAGCTCTATGACCCCAAGTTCACTACGGGTTTTCGTAAAGGCGAACAGTGAAATGTACTCTAAGGGCATAGCTGTTGTGGCGATTACTCGGCGTGGAGTAGCAACCGCACTAAAAATCAAAAATGCCCTCGACAGCCAAGGCTTACCGTGCACGGTTTATGCCCCAGAAAAATACAGCCAAAACGGCACTGTCACCCTAGATAACAAGCTGCCCGAGTTCATAAAAGAAACCTACAGCAAAGTCAACGCCATAGTAGCCGTCATGGCAACAGGCATCATCATCCGCGCAGTCGCACCCTATCTTGAAAGCAAACTAACCGACCCAGCAGTCATAGGAGTTGATGCCCAAGGTAAATTCGTCATAAGCCTACTGTCAGGGCACTATGGGGGCGCAAACGAGCTGACAAAGCTAATCGCCAAAGGCATAGACGCCAACGCGGTAATCACCACGGCATCCGAAGTTGCTGGAAAGTTGAGTGTTGATGAGCTTGCACGGAAGCTTCATTTTACGATTCAGAATCCTCAAAGCTTGGTGGCGGTTAACGCTGCCATAGTGAATGAAGACCGCATAGTTCTTGTTTTGATTGACGACGTGAAGATGCCCACAGAGACGGTTAGCTGCTTTGAAATGAAAAAGGCTGACCGCAGTGAGCAAGCGTTGGATATTGTCAGCAATTACGATGCAGGCATCATAGTAACAGGTGAGACGTTGTCCATTGGTAATTCAGCTAAGCCAATAACGGTTCTGAAACCCAAAAAGATTGTTGTTGGGTTAGGTGCAAGAAAACACTCAAGCTCAGAAAGCATAGTGGAGGCAGTGAATACTGCTTTGGAACGAATCGGTTTGCCTTTGGAGCGAATCGGCGGTTTTGCCACTGTGGACATCAAGCGTGATTCTCCAGCCATGATAGAGGTTGCAGAAAAGATGGGTCTGCCGCTTGAGTTTTTAAGCGTCAATGCATTACGTTCTTTGCGTCATGGTGACCTTTCGCCTGACTCAAAGTTGGTTGAGGAAAAAATTGGTGTAGGAGGAGTAAGTGAACGAGCAGCACTAATATCTGCAGGAAAAGATTCGAGACTAATACTGAAAAAAATGAAGCTAAACGGGGTAACCGTAGCTATAGCCGAGGCAGAATAAGCGTAGTCGGCATCGGACCTGGCAGCCTAGAGCATTTAACGCCTAAAGCCAGAGCTGAAATAGAAAACGCCGACGTCGTCGTAGGCTACGGTACATACATCAAACTAATCCAAACCATAATCAGAAAAGACGCTGAAGTGGTTTCTGGAACCATGGGCAAAGAGGTGGAGCGGGCAAGGCTCGCCGTCCAAAAAGCCATGGAAAACCGCCGTGTCGTGATGGTTAGCAGCGGCGACCCAGGCGTCTACGGCATGGCAGGCATCGTTCTCGAAGTCGCAGCAATGGAAAGGGCTGATGTTCCCGTTGAGATTGTTCCAGGCGTAACCGCTGCCACCGCCGCCTCTGCAATACTTGGAGCACCCTTGGTGAGCGATTTTGCGGTCATAAGCCTAAGCGACTTGTTGACGCCTTGGGAAAAAATCGAGCGCAGATTGGAAGCAGCCGCTTTAGCCGACTTCTCCATCGTCCTGTACAATCCCCAAAGCCAGGGACGCATCGAGCCATTGGCGAAGGCTTACGAGATAATGCTCAAACACATCAAACCCGACACGCCCGTGGGGATTGTTCGGCAGGCGGGCAGAGAGGGGGAGGGGGTCACTATCACAACGCTCAAAAACTTGCTGGCGCAAGAAATCGACATGGTAACCACCATAATTGTCGGCAACTCAGCCACGAAAGTGGTCAACGGCAAAATGGTTACTGCAAGAGGATATGACTTAACCCAGTAGTTTTTTATTTTTCTTATCGGTTTTGCGATTGAGTGTTTGGGTGCTCAATAAGCCCATTATATTTTGTATTTTCAAGTTTCTTAGCAAGCTTGACGTCGGTAGTTAGCAACCGCATATCCAATTTATCGGCCAGAGACAGAAATGCGGCGTCGTAAACGGCAATATTGAGCTTAAGGGCTAAACTCATCGCGTCAACAACAACCTCTCCAAAACTATGGACGCCAAACAGGTCCATAAGCTCTATGGCCTCCGCGAATGCTTCTTCAGCCTCTTTTGCGCTGAATTTATCTGTCTGTTTATATCTTATGGCGTTTGCCACTTCATAGTAATTTAACTCTAGAATGTGGAAGTATCCATGCTCTGACATTTTCTTTCTCGCCCAATCTGAATACTCCTCTAAGGTGACTAGGGCTACGATAACTGATGAATCCAAAACAACTTCAGTGGCCATGGTCGCGGTCTTCTCTTATTATTTCTGCCGCGGAGATTGTGACTCCAGTCTTTTTGCCCAGTTCGCTTCTGAACTTGTCAAGTTTTTCAAGTGTTTTTCGGATTTTTTTTCTTTTTACCTCTCTTTCAATGAACGCTCTGAGTTCCTCTGCATAATCAGGACTTAACTCTAGATATTCTTTTTTTAGCTCTTTTGGAACTCTGATTGCTATTACATCGCTCATGTTAACAACTCTGTAAACAATAAATATAAAGTTATTGTTAATGTTTTGTTAACAGTTTGTTTACAGAACTCCGGTAAGCAGCGCCACCGCCATAACCACAAGAACTATCCCACTCACCTTGGGAATGTACTTTTCATATCGGCTGATTCTTGCTTTAACCCTCTCATACATCTTCACCCCAAGAATAGTCACCCCAATAAGCCCAACCGCCACAGCCAAGCCATAAGCAGTCATCATCAAAACCGGGTTAACACCGCCAACAGCCAACGCCAAAAGCGCAAACTCCTCCTCATGAGCAAACCCCAAAAAGAAAGCAATACTGGCAATCTTCCGCAAGTTAAGATTAATCCGTTTGGGGTGAAAATGCAGGTGCACATGAGAGCCCCCGTCTGGGTGGTCGTGGCTGTGCTCATGGTTTAGGTCTTTGTCGTTGTCATGAAAGTGCCCATGCTGGTTCTCAATTTCAGGCTCAACCTTCTCTAAGAAGAGCTTAACCGCCAAAACCACCAAAACGATTGCAGCAACGTATGTCAGGATTGGGCTGGAAAAATCAACAAAGGCACTTGCAACTAGATAAATCAGCACAACAGTTATGGAAGAAATGAAGTGGAACGCTGAAATTACCCCCGAACTGACAAACGCATAAAACGTTGGTTTGCTAGTCCGTGCCGAATACATCAGTGCCAGTGGCCAGCCGTGACCAGGTTCGAGCCCATGTAGCAAACCAATCGCCATAACGCCGATTATGGAAGCTTCAATGGCACTCATTTGGTTTGTCCACTTTCGTCTCTAATAGGAGCTTTAAGGTTTAAAAGTCTAAGGATTTCCCTGCGAGATTCGCTTATGGTGAGGGGCAACTGATTTGCAATGGGCAGCTTGTCTTCCCGCTCTAACACCTCAAACAAATGTGTAAGCCTTGGCGAGCGCAGGTTCACTTTGCGGATAAGCTCCGTGTTTGAGAAGGTTTCTTTTGGCGTTCCCTCGGACACGAGCCTGCCTTTGTTTAGGATGTAGAGTCGAGTGGCAAACAGCGGCACCATGTCCACGTCGTGAGTTGCCAGCAGTAGCGTTATGCCTTTTTCCTTGTTGAGCTGCAAGAGCAAGTGCAAGATTTCGCTGGTCGCCCTTGGATCCAAGTTTGAGGTAGGTTCATCCATGATTATGACTTCGGGCTGCATCGCAAGCACTCCAGCCAACGCCACACGCTTCTTCTGTCCCAAACTTAAAAAGTGCGGCGGCTTATCAGCATACTCAGCCATACCCACAACCGCCAACGCCTCACTAACTATTTCTTTAACTTTATCGGTTGAAAAGCCAAGGTTCAAGGGTCCAAACGCAACATCCTGCTTCACTGTAGGGGCAAAAAGCTGGTCGTTAGGGTCTTGAAAAACAAAACCCACATGCCTTCGGAGTTCAAGCAGGGATTTGGCATCATACTGCAACGGCTTGTCCTCATAGAAAATCTTCCCTGAAGTGGGCTTTAGAATGCCGTTGAAGTGGTTGAGCAGGGTGGTTTTGCCTGAACCGTTAGTGCCAAGCAGAGCGATTCTTTCGCCCCTCTCAAAACTGAAGGTTACGCTATCCAGTGCTACGGTTCCATCGGAGTAGCAGTGGGTCAAGTTTTCGATTTCAAACAACATCTCTTCTACAAGCTCCATAAACTAATAATGTTTAACGCTAACAGTACAAGAAAAACATCAAACACAACAATGCCAACCAACGTAGCAGTTCTTGCTTTGGGCAAATCTTCAAGAACCCGGATGTTACCATCGTATCCCCGCGCGTTCATGGCTGTGAAAGTCCGCTCGCCCTGCTCAAGAGACCTGATAAAGAGGTTCCCAGCAAGCAAAGATGTGGAACGGATTCTCTTGACCCAGCCGGATGTTCCAAGCCTCAGTTTTTGGGCGGTAGTCATTTTTGTGGCGACCTCGATGAAGACAAAGATGTAGCGGTAAATGAGCAGGGATATTTCGATTAGGACTTTGGGGATGTGGATTCGGCGCAAGGTGATGAAGATGTCTGTCATGGATGTGGTTAACACGAGGAAGTACTGTGCGGAGAGGGCGCCGATTACCCGGAAGAATGTGGTGTAAGCCATGGTGACGCCGTTGCCATAGATTGTCCAAGTAAACCAAGGAAACGGTATCTGAACCAGAGGGGTTCCAAAACCAAAGAAAAGGGCGATAAACAAGCAACTAACGGCAACGAGAAGAACAGGGTACAATAGCAGGTTAAGGTAGAACCTTGAGGGAATCTCAGCGCACAAAACAATCAGGACTGAAACGACCAAGAAAATCAGTATGGGAACCGCAGGCAATGGAGACAGCACGCTTATCAGTAGCATCGATAGGGCAAAGAAGATTTTTGTTGTCGGGCTGATTTTCGCTAATCCATTCATGTAAGCGTACCTGTCTATTTGGGCGCAAAGATTGCTGTGACTTACCTGATGACTTGCTTTTTGCGTTGACTGCTGCTCAAGTGGGGGTGTGGTGCCAGAACGGTTTTGTCTTTTACCGCGTTCGTACCCAACTATGTAGGCTATTATGGAGGCACCAATTATTGCTTGCAAGGCAAACATTAGACTTTCCAAGCCTTCAGGTAAAGCCCAAAGCGAATCGAACCAGGGCACATACCCCATATCAGAAATAATCTGCCCTGCAGCATCGTCAGCTCCGCCAAAATCAGCGCCTGGAAGCATAACCAAAGGAATTAAGAAAATTGTTAATAACACAGCTATTAGGACAGCGTAATGCTTCTTCTTTAGCTGCATGCTCCTATGGTTATCCATAGTAACGGGCATGCGGATTACTTTCAAGTGACCAAGAATTTGCCCCTTGTATTTTGAGAGAAAATCGAATATGAAGACTGCAAGGATGCCTTCTGCTATGGCTAAGGGTATCTGGGTTACTGCAAAAACGGTTCCGAACTTGAGGAATGCATCAAAAAATCCTGTTGTTGGGAAAGCCAGAGCTAGCTGGGCGGAAGTGGTAACGTAGGTAAACAGGTCGCTTAATGCCACGGCAAGAAAAACTCCTGCTGGAGAGGGCAAGCGAACCTTCTTGCAAACAATCCAGGTCACATAAGCCACGGCGGGTCCTACTACGCCCATTGAGAAAACGTTGGCGCCCAGTGTGGTTAAGCCTCCATGGGCTAATAGTGTGGCTTGAAATATCAGGGCAATCATGGATAAAACCGAAGCCACAGCGGGGCCAAACACGACCGCTGCCAACCCTGAGCCGGTGGGGTGCGAGCTGCTGCCGAAAACTGAGGGTAGTTTGAGGGCGGAAACCACAAAGATGAATGCGCCCATCAGGGCGAGGAGGGGTTTGGCTTCGGAGTGTTTTTTTGCGATGGTTGAGAGTTTGTAGATTCCGTATGCGACTATGGGGATGGTGATTGCGAACCATATTTCCCACCATGGGTGAGGTAGGAATCCTTCTATTATGTGCATTTTTGCCCCTCTGTGTTGGATTATCCAACCGAACGCTTATAAACTTTCGTTTAACTAAAGTTAAAGTTAGGTTGAATAAAACATGCCGAAGCAACAAAACCTCCTCCTAAGAGACAAAGGCGAATTCACAAAGTTCCAAATCCTTCTCGAAGTCATGCGCAACCAACCTCACATTAAACAAAAAGACATAAGCGAAAAACTCGGCATAACCATCCAAGCCATATCCAAATACTTCAAAAAACTCGCCAAAGAGGGTCTCCTTGAAGCAGGCTCCGAACGAGCAGACTACCGCCTAACCCCAAAAGCCATCATCAAACTACGCGAAGACATGCGTAATCTTGAGGACTACCTCAACGAGGTAAAACACGACCTAAAAATAGAGCACGCCTGGCCAGCCATAGCCACCCAACCCGTCAAGGCAGGGCAGGAAGTAGGCTTAATCATGAAGGAAGGCGTCATGTACACCGTACCCAAAGACAGTCCGCTGACCCAAGCAATAGGCATAGCACTTGTCGACGCTAAATCAGGGGAAGACCTCGGTTTAAAGGATTTACGTGGCAAGGTCAAGGTTAAGCAGGGAAAAATTCTCATCGTTAAACTGCCTAGCATACGTAAAGGCGGCTCAAAAGCAACAGACCTAAACAAAGTCAAAGCTTTCCATGACGAATTCAAGCCTGACCGCATCGGCGTCATGGGTGCTGTAGGCAGGGCAGTTCTTGGAAAACTGGAGCTTAAAGCAGATTTGGAATTTGGAATTAGTCGAGCCGCAGCCATAGCAGCATCCAGAGGATTAAACGTGTTTGTCCTAGTTGTGGGTAGGATGGTTAACCGCATGATTCAAGAAATAGACCAAATCAACATGAAAACTGCAGGAAACATCCTCTATGAAGTAAAAGACGCACAGATTACCTAAAGCTTGTAAGATTAAAAAAAGAAGGTGGAGGGTTTTAGTCCAACCCTATTGGAAAGGTTTAGCTGGGGGCTTGAAAGAGCGAGTCTGCAAGCGTTGGATTCAGAGAGATATTGCTGATTTTAACTGTTCCATCCTCTGAAGTGTATTCGCCTTCAGTCCAGTGTGCAAGGCTTTGAACATAGCCTGCCCAAAGTGCATTCCAGTCGTCCCATGTTTCTTCGAAATCGGCTTCAGACCATTCGTCAGCCATACCCATCCAAGCTTTATGCTCAGCACCGTTTATTATGTATACTAACTTACCGGCTTCTCCGAGGTCGACTTCAACTCGCAACAATGCCTCACTGCCTCCAATATTCTTCGCATAATAAGTGGTTGTTGAAGTTTCTCCATCAGTCGTAGCTTCGACGGTAAACTGCAAACTAGTGGCATCGGCAACGCTTGGCGTGGGAGTAGGCTCGGGTTCTCCCCCGTTACCTCCAGTGTTTAGTAAAATGTAGGCTCCGGCAGCGCCGACAACGACGATAATTACCAAGACTGCAACTAAAACATAGGTTGTTTGTTTGTTCATCAAATCACCGATTGTAGTCTCCTTTTTTGATTGGAAGTGAATATAAGCTTTTCCAAGGCTTTCAATCCCAGACTTAATTCAGAATCAGAAGACGCCTAAGATAATGCCATCGACAAAGAAATAAGGCTAAATAGTTATGGATTTTTCCTTTTACATACATTAAAAACCATTTCATGCACCAGACCTTACCTGCCAAGACTAATCCTTTTAAAATAACGGCAGGGAGGCATGCAAGAGCAAGCAATTGCCAGCACAGCAATAAAAGTCTATATTATGGTGTATCTTTCAGCGCTAGCCGTATTTGTCAGCCAAAAGATAGGGCATTTTTCGGAGATACTTGCTCTTTTCAACAGTTAATCCATGGATTTTTTGTTGACTTACCGATGTCTTGAGCTTGGGATGTAACAAACACTTAATAACCCCTCCTTAATTTTTCACTAAACAAAGGGGCCAAAACAATGATACTTACTGATATTCTTGAAGTCCTGTATGCACCAACAAGAGTGTTTAAACGAGTAATTGAAAACCCAAAATACCTCGGTGTGCTCCTGATTTTGCTCCTTTTCTTGGGAGCTCAGGTTGCTTTTCAATACTCACAATTCTCCAAAACCTTCACTGAGCAAACCGCACCCACAATCGACCAGTTTCCACAAGTCATCAACTCTACTCTTTGGCAAACCAGCCCCGATGCAAGCGTCAGTGACAGCATTGACGTTTACAATTACAGTATTTACGTGGCATCGTTGGGCTCACCCGTGAACCCGTTAAGTTACTTTAGTATCTTTGGAAACACCAGCCTACAGATTGATGCAACAGACACCGACAGCTTTTCAGCCGCTCTGGGCAACTACTTTGACGTAAACTGCGGTCCAGGCGGATTCCAAAATCTTTCTTTAACTGTGAAAATTGTGGAGCCACAACAGGTGCCTCAAAGCGCCAACTTAACCCTCTACACCCTGAGTGACACTGACTTCTTTAGACAAGACATAACTCCTTATCTCTCGGACACCGCAACACTTGACGAATGGAATAACCTAACAATCACTGTTGGCCCAGCTGCCCCAGACTGGACAAGCAATGGTAATGCCAACTGGAGCAACGTAACCTCAATACAACTGGACTTTGAATTTCCCGCTGATTCTAACCCAACTGTTCGTGTAGGCGGATTGTTCTTCCATGGTCAATACGTGACGCCGATTGAAGCTAGCGGCGTGCTGTTCCTTCTCCAGTTCCTTCAAGTTTACGGCTTGCAGTTCATAATCACTTGGTTTCTGCTTACAGGATTAATCTACCTGCTCTTCAGAGCCTTCAAGAGCACAGTAGTTTGGAAACCCCTGTTCATAGCTGTCGGTTTCGCCTTACTCGTCTTGGTGATTCGTGGACTGCTATTTCTTGCAATAACTCCTGCGTTGCCAACAACTTATTACCCGTATGACTTGTCGTTTGGCGTGCGCTTTGACACATACGGCACACTATTCTACCCTGCGGAAGCTGTAGGAACACTAACTGCTCAGTCTCAAGCAGCTTACAACAGCATTGAAGCCATGAGCGCGACCTTCAAAGCAGCAGCCGCTATAATCTTTGTAGCAATATATGTTTGGTTAGGAGCCCTAGCAACCACGGTTATTGGTTCAGTGAAGCCGGAGTTTTCCATGGTAAAGAGAGTGCTGATTTCAGCCGTGGGAATAGGCGCTACAATTCTACTGTTGCTTTTGCTAGTAGGGTTTGCGTAAACAAAGAAACAGCCAATCTTTTTCCCATTTTCTGTGCAAGCAATTGGATGTAGGCAAGATTTATATGATTGAAGGTCAACTTTGCAAGTGAAAACTGGATGGCGTACAAGCCTTACTTGTTAAAATGTTTGAGGAGGAATGGAAAAATTGGACATTAAAGATTTAAGAGATGGCATGAAACGGGTCAGCGTTGAAGCTAAAGTTGTAGAAAAAGGCGACCCCAGAGAAGTGAAATCCAGATACAGTGATGATACTTACCGTATAGTTGATGCGGTTGTGGCTGATGAGACTGGAAGCATTAAACTTACCCTTTGGAATGAACAGATTGAACAAGTGAATGTTGGCGATAACATAAAAATCGACAATGGCTACATTACCAGCTTCAAAGGCGAAATACAGCTAAACATCGGTAAATTCGGTAAACTAACTGTAGGGTAAACCGCTTTTCAAAGCCGATTTTTCATTTTTTTAGTGTTTTGATGATGATGCTTTTTGAAGTATCGGTTGATGTTGAATTAGTCGTTTCTGGACTTAGGTTGTGCAGATGCTCCACAAGCAGTGCAGAGGTGCCGCGCTAAAACGGCTGTTGCTCTGCCATAGACCCCCTCCCCCTTCATAAAGCACTGATTTTCAACATATTAATCGACTGGTTTTCCGCCAATACTGACCTATCTCCCTCTATCGTTTCTGCATGGTTGGATATTGGGTTGCAAATATGTCTGCATTAAAGCTCTTTAAGAAAAATACACTTATAGCAACCAACAAAAATAGGAGTTAAGAGTTAAGTTTTATTGAAGGTTTCTTTTCACTTTGGGTCTTTTAGTCAAAAATGGCTGGCACGGTTAAATATTAATCTCTCAAGCGCCATATTGTATAATTGTCTATTGAACAATAATCGGTGATTGAGTGAATTGCCTAAAGTTATTGTGATTTTTCCTGCAAAAAACGAGTCTGCCACCATCAAGTCTTGCATAGATGCGGTTAAGCAAAGCAAGCATAAGCCACACATAATTGTCGTCGATGGCTACTCAACAGATAAAACAGTTGAAATAGCCTCTGCAAACGGCGCGGAAGTGGTAACAAGCAGTAAACGTATGCATCCAGGCAAAGGTGTGGCTATGAAAACCGGTCTGCAGGTTGCCTTGAAAAAGAATCCTGATGTTATCTTGTTCTTAGATGCTGACATCAAAAATCTAACCGCCGAGTGGGTAGACAAGCTGGTTGACCCAATCATTGATGGAAGGCATGATATGACTCGTGGAACGTACATGCGTGCTGCAAGAGACGGCGGCGTAACCAAGCTTGTGGCTAGACCGCTTTTGTCAGTTTTCTTTCCAGAGATGTCTCATTTTGAGCAGCCGCTGAGCGGTGAGGTCGCCGCCAAAGCTGATGTCTGGAAAACGCTGCTTGAGACTGCTCCTCCTGATGGCTGGGGCATTGACGTTTGGTTCCTTATCGAAACGGTGATGCATGGCTACAAGACCAGTGAAATCTTTTTGGGAACCAAGGAACACGGCTCTTACAGTGTCTACGAGAATGATCTCTCAAAACTCAGCAAGATGGGCGAGCAGGTAGGGCTGGCTGTTATTCAAGAGGCTGTAAAGTACGAGCGGATTGTTAATGCAAACGCGTATGCGCCTTAACCAAAGTCTAACCTCATCCCTTGTTATCGCTCTCTTAATAGAAGCGATTTTTTGAGAGGTAGAAACTGTTTTATTTCCGAATCAAGACTTTTCAAGTATGGTTCTAAGAAGAGATATTATTTTTCTTACGGTTAAAATTCTCCTCGTGTTAGCCGTCTCTATAGTGGCCTTTTTTGTCAAATTCGTTGACCCCTTGGAGTTTTCAGTTCGCTTGTTTGCACTTTTAGGGTTCATATCGCTGTCCATCGCCACCATAATGACGCCGTTCCTAAAGGAGATAACACTGTATTTCAAGCGACCCTTCCTCAGAGTACATCACTACTTTGCCGTAGCTGGACTAGCCCTCATAACATTGCATCCCATTGCACTTGCCATCCGAACGCTTAACCCAGCAGTTTTTATACCAAACCTTGAATCACCATACCTCTTCCTGTTCTACGGCGGTAGACAAGCGTTAATCATAATTTACATAGCGCTGGTTGCTGTGCTTGTGCGCAGAAATATTAAGGCTTACTGGCGTCCCCTTCATGCACTGATGTATGTAGCGTTGTTCTTTGGGATTGTGCACGCCAACTTGTCTGGCACCGACCTTGTCCAAAACATCTTTGTTACTGTTGCATTCAATGTTTTGTTTGTGGCTGCGATAGCAGCGTTTGCTCTTAAACGTTGGCAAATGTACCGCATAAAGCAGAGAAAGAAAAATGCCTAACTCTTCAAGGATACAAAAAACATTAATCAAAAACCATACATTGTCTTGAATAGAGGGTAACTTTTGGCGGTGTGTTATTTTGGGAAGGATTTTGTTTTTCTTATCTATTGCCCTTTTGCTATTGGGAACCTGTGCTTTATTTGGGATTGTAGCGGCCCAAGTGAGTTTTAATGCTTTTTTGGGAAATGTCATAGTTGACTCTCAAATTGACGGAACAATCGGAAGCGAATGGGATGACGCAAGCAAGTACTCTAATGCTGTAATAAACCCTAAAGGAACTGCTGAAGTCTGGATTAAACACGATGGCAGTAACTTGTATCTAGCTGTCCGTTTTAATGTAGATTCGAGCAATCCATGGGTGGCAGTGCAATTTGCTAGCATCACTTGCATGAGCAATAATACTGACGGCGCATTGTTTGGACATGACGAGTACGCTCCTGATGGATACCGCGACATTCATTTTGGCGGAATAGGCGTTATCACCATTGATGCTGTGCAGAACGGGGTGGGAGCAATCAGCGTTGACTCCTCAAACGTTGTCACCGTGGAGCTTAAAAAACCTCTAAACAGCGGAGACATCGATGGACGAGACATTGCCTGGTTAACCGGGAGCACTTATACAGTTGTCGTAATGTGGGATTCAAATGGCGATGGAAGCAGCGGAGGAAGCACAAGCCACAATGCAGTAATGACTGTACTTAATTCAAGAACAGTTTTTCTGAATCCAGAAGCAATTCCAGAGTTTCCAATTGAAATCGCTGCAAGCTTTATGGTCGCCAGCCTAGTTTACGTTATCATTTTTAAGAGGAAAAAGCTAAAGTCCAAAAGTTAGCGTTTAGCTTCTTGCTTTAAAACAGCTATGTTAAGTAAAATGCATAAAATGGTTGCCTCATTGAAAAACTTAAATTAGTTACTTGTTGGGCTTCTCTATTGTTGTAGAGAAGCAACATGCAGTTCGAACTTATCGCGCCATACAAAGCCTCACCCGGGCAAGAAGCAGCGGTCGAGCAGTTAGTGAAAAACTTCTCCAAAAAAGAAAAACAAACCCTTCTCGGAATTACTGGAAGCGGAAAAACCTTTGTCATGGCAAACCTCATCAGCAAGCTGCAAAAACCAACCCTCATCATTGCGCACAACAAGACGTTGGCGGCTCAACTTTACGCTGAACTAAAAGAGCTCTTCCCCCGCAACCGCGTGGAATACTTCATCTCCTTTTACGATTACTACCAGCCAGAGTCGTATTTGCCCGCTCAAGACATGTACATAGAAAAAGACTCTGACGTGAACGATGAGATAGAAAAGATGCGCATGCACGCCGTCTCCAGCCTGGTAAGCCGAAACGACACCATAATAGTCGCGAGCATAAGCTGCATTTACAGCCTTGGCAACCCAGAGGACTTCAAAAGCCTGGCAGTTGACCTTGAGGTCGGAAAAACCATCACAAGGCAAGAGCTCATTCATGCATTGGTTGATATGCAGTATGAGCGCAATGACATGGTGCTTGAACCCGGCAGGTTTCGGGTGCGCGGCGACGTGTTGGATGTTGTGCCCGCTTACGAGAGCGACATCTTGCGCATTGAACTGCAGGGAAACAAGGTTGCAAAGATCAAAGAGGTCAACTTGTTAACGGGCGATGTGAAGGTGACGCTTGATAGGCTAACGCTTTACCCAGCACGCCAATACGTGGTGCCTGAAGAGAAACAGGCGTTGGCTCTTGAGCATATCCAGCAGGAGTTGGAAGAGCGGCTTTTGGATTTGCCGCCGCTTGAAGCAGAACGGCTTAAAAAAAGAACCA
>QYYE01000030.1 GCA_003589585.1 Candidatus Bathyarchaeota archaeon | reverse complement strand
GCTCTGTTGGCATAGCTGCTGCAACTTTCAATTCCAAGTTTAGGGTTGTGATGACCGACGTGAATATGCGGGCGGTGCGTTTGGCAAGAAAAAACCTTGAACTTAACAAGGTAGCGAACGCTGAAGTTAGATATGGCTATTTTTATGAACCAGTTGAAGGATTAGTTTTTGACTGTGTTTTATCGAATCCGCCTGTTAGTGCAGGCATGGAAACTGTGAAAGCCATCGTGAAAGAGGCGCCAAATGTGATGGCGGCTAAAGCAAGTTTACAAATGGTTATTCGTTCTAAAATTGGCGCCAAGGCTTTGCCCGACGTTTTTTTGGATGCTTTCGGCAACTGCAAGGTTCTGGCTAGAGAGAGCGGGTACCGCGTGCTCATGGGTATCAAGCAGTGAATGCCTGATTTTGTCTAGGTATCAGATAAATACCAGTTTACAGTTGATTATTTCTATAAGGCTTTTTGGCAGATAAAAATACACTGTTTGTCTGACAAGCCCTTATATGTCAAGCACCCTTGCATTAACATTTGTCTACAAAAGAGCAACTTAAAGGTGACAGACATGTCTGACGGGAATAAGAGGGAAAGAATAACCATCCGTTTAACCAAACGCTACCTTGACCTTCTAAACATGCTCATAGAAAAAGGCGTCTACAACAGCCGCAACGAAGCCATTCGCGACGCGCTTAGAATACTTTACGAGTACCATGGGTTGAAGGTTTCCCCAGAAAAGCGTCATGCATATGATCAGGGCAAAGAGGAAGAAGCCTTAAAAGAGTAGACAGCGCAACCTGTTTTTGCAGCTTGTTATACCGCAAAATTGAAAAAGCCACCTGACCATAAAACAACAGCCAAACATGGAAGGCAAAGGTTATGGTTAAACTCAACAAGACAGACGAAAAAGTCGTAAAAACTCTACAAACCGAAGGCAAAGAACTAACCCTCCAAGAAATCGCAGACAAAACAGACGAAACACCTAAAAAGATTTTCCGCTCACTGCGTAAGCTCTTCGAGAACGAGATTTTGGAGACCCAAGGCCGCAAATATAAACTGCTGATTACAGACAACAAAGCGATTAAGGCAAAGCTTGAGGCAAAAAGCGAAGAGGAACCTGAAGCTTAGCAAAGAATAATTTTTGAAAAGAGCCTCGAGCGGGCCTTGATCCCGCGGCCTGCTGCTTACAAGGCAGCCGCTCTACCGGGCTGAGCTATCGAGGCATAACGTTAACCATTCCCATACCACAAATAAAAACTTAACCGCATAAATATAGCTAATTTTTAGAAACTGACTGATAATCTATTCCTGTGCGTTTAGGTAACTGTATAGATTCTTGGTTTCATAGCCCCTGATGGCGTCGTGCACGCTTTTTGCCGTGTAATTTGAGAAGCTTAGAAGATTAGCTGCTGAAGAGTAAAGCAAATGCAAGTACTTTCTAACGTCTGCATTAACACCTTTCTCTAACATTTGTTCAGCTTTAACTCGCCGCTCAAAACGCTTGTTTTTTGAATCGGTAAAAAGAAAAGTTACGTTTTTACCCGCATGAACCTCTGCGCCTTCTTTAAGCAGCTGCTCTGCTGCTATTGCTTGGCTTATGCGCTGTTTGTAGTGTTTAGGATTTTTCGATAAATGTTTAGTGACGATTAAATCCCAAACTGGAACTTCACCGTTAATTAGCCTCTGCCTATAATCCTTAATCACCCTTAACGCTTCCGGAATCTTTTCCACAAATTCCTTTGAGTTGCTGGCCAAGGAGAATACCTTAATCATATCCATTTGTGCGTCGTGAACAAATTTTGGCGTGTCTCTTTTTCGCACTTCTATTCCTCTCACTTTGAGCTTGTCATCTTCCATAACTCCATAATACCGTTTCAGCACGCCTATGTTGGGATGAATTTTTGAGGGAAGAAAGACAATCCACTTGTATTTGCCTTCAAAATTCAAGGGCACACCGATTTCTTTGCTTATTTTTTTGCATAAAGCCGCATATTCCTCAAGCGTTGAGTTCTCTTTTTTTAGCCAAAGTGAATCCACTATCCCATGGACAACTTCAAACCCTCTGCTTTCAGCTATACGTGCAGTCTTTAGGAAGGCATCTCTGCCAAAGGCGCAAACGCCAATGTGCCCATCAACCGTGCCGAACTTCGCATTCTTGTATCCTAAATAGCCAAAACATGTGACCAAAATCCATTTTAGAGCAATCTGCCTGTTATCGTAAATTTCTCTTAGTTTGGGGTCTTTTATTTGCTCTTTTAATCGTTTGTAGGTTAGTCTTTTTGAAAGAATGAGCTTCAAAGCCTTGGGAACAACACCCCTCCGTTTTTCGCAGATGTTATAGTTTAGCTCTGGAATGCGCAAACTTGAGTCTGGACAGCATTTACACAGCACAGTTTCGGCAGAAATATTATTGTTAACCATCAAGCTGGGGTACATTGAGGAAAAGTCAACTTCTCCTATGCCATCATGGATGCCTACTTTTGGCTCGTAAACAAACCCGCCTCTATCGCCCACAAGCAGTTCATAGGCTGACTTGAATGATTCAGGTATGCTTTTGTTTCGTGGAAGCAAAATGTCGTCTTTTACGGCTTGGTAAAACTGCAGAGATGACATGCTTGAACCTATAGATGAACGCGAAGCAGTATGCAAGGGTACTCGGCAGGTTCTTGCTACCTCAAATAAACCCTGAAAACTACTCTCATTCAAAATGAAAGTGTTGGTTTCATCGATATGTATTCTGCCAAACAACCGTGTCGTTGGAGCTTTATAGAATGTGCGACCATAGGAAAAGAATGTTCGACCTTGCAGTTTTTTAGCAACAAAAGGAATGTTGTCTCGGCTTAAAACAAAATCCTCAAGCACACCATTGATGATTGCCCGCTGTATCAGGTATGAGAAAAGGTAAGAGTCCCCGCCTTTAGTTATGATGATGTCTGGGTCAAGCTCTTTTACCAACTTAGCTAACTGTTGAAGCTTCCTGCCTTCGTCGTCTGTTTCAATTGTAATTTGCTTTTCTGCTTGAACTACGCTTAGGCTACATATTGGGTCGTCAAAATTGGCTATTTTCCCTCTCTTGTCTATTTTTACGTCAATCTGCATTATTCTCAGTGGCGGCACTGAATAGTTTACTCTCTCAACCGAATCCAGAAGTGTATATTTTAAACCTGAGTTGAAGACTTTAACTTCTAAGAAGGCAAGAGGAAACAAGTCATGGCTAAAAAAATACGCTCTATCCCCCTGCAAATCGCAGTTATGAATTTCATAGCCCAAGTAATCCCCCAATCTTAGTACCTCTTTGGTGAAGGCTGGAATTTTTCTACAGTCCTTGAGGGTTATCTCTAAAACCTTCGACTTCTCAGCATCCACTGGACTTGCAAATTTGTAGGTAAACCCCCATGAAGCAATGTCTTGGTTGGAATGAAAGCCACAGGCTAACCCTTCAATATCTTCCTGTCTGCCTGAAACGTAAATGCTGGGTTGAAACTTGTCAGTCAGCTTTATGCGCTCGCCAGTTTCAGCTATTACCCAAACAGCCATCTCTCCAAAGTTTGAAGGGTAAACGTCAAATATCCAGCCTCTAACTCGTCTGGGCTTGTCGTTTGGCATCTAAAGCCTTCTCTAATCGCATAATCTTCTTTTGCTGAGACAGCAGAATTGAAATAACCATTGGCTCAAAAAGCACGGGCTGCGTCGCGTTGCTTCCTGCTGACGCATAACTACGGCAAGCATCCATCAAGGCTTCGAAGGCTTCCCTGTCTTCACTTCTCAGGGCTTTTGCAAAGCCGCTCCAGCGGTGAATTTCGTCTTCTAGAGCCATGCGGTAGGATTCAACTGTTTTTCCCATTAGGCACTATCCTCAATGAAATCGGTTAGCGTTGTGTTTTCTGAGGGCAATTTAGCAAGTCCTAACTTGAGGCAGGGGTGTTTTTCCAAAAGAAATTCTTTGGCTTGTTTTGTTTCTCTGAGGGATAGTATAACGCTTGCTTTCTCGAACGCTAAAGTTTGAAGATAGAGATTTCTTTTTGTCTCCTGATTTGGCAGATATGCTGTAATCAGAATGATGCGGTTTTCTCTGGCAAAATATGAAAGAAACGCCATGACTTGGCTGAAAATTCTCTGAGCCTCGTCATCTGGAATATCCGCATCTAAAAAGAAACCTGCTACATCTGAGATTATGACAAGCTTAGCATTGTACTTTTTGATGGCTGCTTTGAGCTGCTGCATAATTAGGTTAGTTAACTGGTAGGCTGTGAACGCCCTTGAAACGTAAATGTTGCCTAAAACCTCTCTTGGATTTAGCTGATGAAGCTGCGCTAATTTTGCAATCTGATAAAGCCTAAAAGTGTTGCCGCCATCCACGAAAACAACATTACTTTTCAAACCGCCAAGCTGTGTTGGCAACTGCGCCCTAACGCACAGCAAAGATGTTAACGATAAAATAGATGGCGAACCATAAAAAACAGCAAAATCACCTTCAGCAAAACCTGGAAAAAGCTCGCTTACCGCTTTTATATTCAATGGAAACAACGTTTGAGAGGGCGTATGCATGACTAATTGGTTTTGACTCATCTTCTTCTCTCCCCTTACAGACAAACACCCATTCACTTTTAAAGCGTCCCTTCAAAAGACTCACTGAAGTACTGGAGGGTTAAGTGTAAGTGAAATAGTCTAAATAGATGTGAAATTGGCAACTAAACATCAAATAGCTCGCCAAGACCCGCTTGAATTTTCCCGCCCAAGGCTTTCAAGCAAGCCCACAGTGTTGCTGAGTTGCTGCTGATTACTGGCTTGCCAAGTTGCTCTTCAAGAAGGGGCAAGGCATCGGAGGTTCTAAAGTTTGTGCAGCTGATAAATACTGCCTGGGCAAGCTCAGAATTTACGCTTTTAGCAAGAGAAGTGGCATCGTCCAGGCTAAGCTTGCCGATTTTAAGGTTTTCCACAAGACCTAGGGACTTGGTGTTCACCATGTCAAAGCCGCTGCTCTCCAGAAAGTCAATTTCTCTTTGAGTAACCTCTTGGATGTAAGGTGTTGCCAACGCTATTTTGCGGACTTCAAGCTTTTTTAGGGCTTCAACGACCGCGCCAGAAGTAGTCACTGCAGGACAACGAGCAACCTCAGAAATCTGCGTAGCAAAAAGCATGTTGTAACCTAACCCTTTAAACAGGCTTCCAGACGTGCAAGCAAGGCAACCAAATCCACATTGGCATCCCTCAAAAGCTTGGCAGCAACCACGGTTTGCTTCTCCATGGCTGAAAGACCCTTGATTGTCATGTTGTTTAGGTGTACTCTGGTGGTATGAAGAGTAATCCCTGAGCCGTAAAGAGCCACAGAGAACTCGCTTTCAACTGTGGTGTTGGAGGAGGGTATGATGATGCCGAGTCTTTGCATGAAAAAAGCTATTGGTTGCTCGTTGTATTTGTAGATTCTCCACTTAAGCAACCGTGCGAATTCCCAAAGTTTTAAAACGCTCGGCTATGACTATGAATTGCAAACTAACAGTGATTCAATTTGCCTCTAAACTATCATTACATGCAGCTTCCACGCGAAGTCATTGTCGGAAAAGGCACCCTAAACCGCATCCCCGAAGTCATAAAACGCTTAGGGCTGAGCGGCAAAGCACTGGTCATGTCGGATGAAAAATGCTTTGGGGTTGCCGGCAAAACGGTTTATGATTTTCTGGAGGATGCAGGGTTGGAGGCGGATGTTCTTTTGGTTAAAACAATGTCCATGACCGACGTGTTGGGCGTTGAGGATAAAATAAAAGAGCTGAAGCCTCAGGTGCTCTTCGGCGTGGGTGGAGGAACAATTATCGATGCTGCTAAAGTAAGTTCAGGCAGTCAAGGGGTGCCCTTTATCAGTGTTCCCACAACGGTTTCTCATGATGGCATTGCCAGCCCATTGGCATCAATCAAAGGTTCAAACAAACCCTACTCAATCATGGCACAAGCGCCATTAGCCATAATCGCCGACACCGACATCATCTCACAGGCACCCTGGCGACTGGTCGTAAGCGGCTGCGGAGACACCGTTGCCAAGTTCACAGCCGTCAAAGACTGGAAACTGGCACACCAGGAAAACAACGAATACTACGGCGAATACTCCGCAAGCTTAGCGCTCATGAGTGCAAAGCTGGTAAACCAAAACGCAAACCTAATTGTGCCGGGCAATGACGAGGGTTTACGCATTCTTCTTGAGGCGCTGATAAGCTGCGGCGTCGCCATGAGCATCGCGGGAAGCAGTCGTCCCTGCAGCGGTTCAGAGCACCTCTTTAGCCATGCTTTGGACTTGATTAGTTCTAATCATGCTATGCATGGGGAGCAGGTCGGCGTGGGCTCAATTTTGATTGCTTTTCTTTATGGTTCGAATTGGCAAAGAATCAAAAAAACACTCGAGCAAATCGGCGCACCGACAACAGCTTATGAGTTAGGCGTCAAGGAGATGGATGTTGTGAAAGCTCTGGAGGCTGCCCCGAAAATCAGGCCAGAACGCTACACAATCCTCCATAAACTAAACCTTAACTTTGACGCTTGCGAGACGGTTGCAAAAGCAACAGGAATAATTTAAACGCACGGGCTATGTACGCAGTGGTTGGATAAGAGCAAACTCGTTTCCTTCAGGGTCTTCTGCGGCTGCAATCCAGCCGACATTGGGAACTTCCTGTTTTGGCTGAATAACTTTTCCACCCATTTTTTCGGTTTTAGCCAAAAAATCACTAATGGACTCAACAGCAAAGTAGTTGATGGGTTTACTTTCAGGCACCTGTTTCTTGTACATGCCACCGTTAACGCCTGGGCGCAGCAACATACCGTTCGCATCCACAGGAACGGTTTGAATTGTCCAGTACTCTATCGGTCCGAGGGCAAGCTCGATTTTCCACCCAAAGACCGCCTCATAGAAAGTCTTAAGCTTTTCAACATCTAACGCTGGAATCTCAAAATGGACAATTGTATGATCCATTCTTGCCTTTTCACCTCCATTTCACCCGAGCATTTACAGGATGAAAAACTGTTAGTTTAGGCTTATTTAGTATAATTGAAGGGTAGATTTATCCTTTATTGGAAGCAACAGCAAGAAAGCTTAAGAGGCTTAAAAAAAAATTAAGCGCAAAATAAAAAGAAAATTGGGCTAAAACGCCAATTTAAGGCGCAGCAGTTTTAGCTTCTGGCTTAGGTTCAGCCTTGAAAGTTTCAACAAACTTGGTTTCTGCTATGCCCGTTATTAATCGTTGAATGTCCATTGCAATGCCGCGTTTAGCTATTTGTATGCCTTCAACGTAGAAGGTTTCTTCAGGCATATCTATGGTTAAGTTTTGGTCTTGCAGGGTTACTTTGAACTTGTTTTCTTCGACAACAGGAACTCTTCTGTGAATCAGAGCAGCGATTTTCTCTTCATTGCTTTCGAGTTTTTTGTTGACGGTGACTTCGTAGATTAGGGTTTTTCCAGCTAGCGGCGGGTTGAAATCCAGTAGCACTCGTCCAGCGCCGATGGAACGTACACTTGCCATTTTTCCCTGATATTCAACGCGTGTCCCGACGACGGGGTTGATTTGTTTTGCCAACAGTTGTTTGAGTGGTACGCGTCTGACTTTTTCTGGGTCTCTTTGCCCAAAGGCTTTCTCGGGAGGAATCTCTACAGTTTGGGGCTTGTTTATCTCCATGGCTGCTAGGCTTTCGTCGAGGGTTTTAAGTACCCAGCCTTCGCCTATGGCTACTAGTTTTGGCTCGTAGATTTCTCCCTCTTTGTAGAGGTGTTCTTTTTTGGCTGTTTCTTCGTTTGTTGTGTCGAAAACTTCGTTTGTTTCCTTAACTTTTGCTGTGTAGTCAATTAATATGAAATCTCCTTTTTGAAGGGCCATCTTGAATCATCCTTTGTCCTAACGGTCGAAGTTAAGTTTCAAACGCGAATAAAAACTTTGTCTAGGCAAAATCGGTTATGTGTTTACTGCATAAACCACTGAAATGTTAATTCGGTTTTTTTAGTGGTTATTGCCAACTCCCCCTTCCCTATCCGGGCTTTCAACATATTAATGTTTGCAGAAAACGCCAATACCAACCTACCCCTCTTAAGATTAGCCAAAAACCTTAACCTTACTTCGGAATATTAGAAAGGTAGAGAAAAAGTGAAACGGTTAAATCTAAACAATCTTCTGCTTTTTTGCGGATCATCGCTATTATTAACTGCGGGTTTATTGACAGCATACACTCCAGGATTAGCTTATGTAACAGTACAAAGCTATCATGGGGATGTACCCAATCCTCCCTTTGGGTTACCAAACGTTATGTATCAATCACTGGATTTTACCGCTCATATTTTTACAGTCAGGTTTCTTCTTTCAGCCGTAGGCGGCTTAATAGGTATATTTGCGCTGTTGGGGAAAAGCAAAAGAGCCTGCATAGGGGGCATTGCTGTTACAGTAGCTGGTTTGGGTTTAATATTTACCCCAATTAGTGACATGAGATTAACTTTTCCTGAAGCACGTCTGTTTGATGTGCCTTGGACAGGAGCATTCATCGCAGTTGTGGGTATTTGTTTGATGTTTTTAGGGCTAACTATTAGGAAAGAGCATGTGCCAAAAGCAAGCTTTCTTAGCGTACCCTTGCTGCTAGCGGTTTACTCAGTATTACCGATTTTTATAATATGCAATTATCTCCCATGGATTGTCTTTGGACCGGCACGGTTTAATCCTGTTGAAGTGCTACTCTGGTTCATGGCTTTTGCAAGCCTTCTGCTTATGACAAGGGTTACTCTTGGTTCTAACATAAGATTGTTTGTAAAAAAGCATTTAACTTAAATTAGCCCCGCAAGGTAGGCATCTCGCTCAGTACCCGCAATTCGAAGCATCACTAAGAGTAACAGGTCTTTGCAATATGAGTGGTGTTACACTCTTTTCAGCGTTAGTTTGGTTGTTAGTTGGTTGTGTAGTTGTCCCAAGCGGCAGTACAGAGAGTCTATAATTTGGCAACAGGCTAGTTTGCTTCGAAAACTGGACTTCCTGAAAATCTCTTTCCTAAGATCAGGTGCAATAAGTGACTTAGTCAAGAAACCTTGACTCAACCTGGTCAAGAAACTTTTACGAGAAGCTTTTTATTTGAAACTCTTTCCAAGAGAAAGTATGGTTAACACAGGTAAGAGTCTGGCTATAGCGCTTGTTCTAATATCCCTAATTCCACTTGTTGCCATTCAACCTGTCACTGCAAAAGCCACTTCTGAGCTCGTATTGCTTTGGAAAAACCACTTCAGCTTCCCTCCGGGCACCAAGGATGCAGGGCGTCATTGGTCTTCCCCAACTGTTATGGACGGCATGGTCTACATAGGTGCAACCTCGGTAGTCAACTGCTTTCCATATTACCCTGACCCACCGCCAGATTATATTTGTGACTGGTGGAGTGATTTTTATGCTTTCAACGCCTCAAATGGCGCTATAATTTGGAGTTATAGAGATGAAACATCGCTTATCCAGAAATCTTGTACTGTCAATGATGGTATTGTCTTTTTTGGCGTAGGGACTTTTGACAACGGGGCTATTTTGGCTTTGAATGCTTCTAGTGGAGCTTTGCTTTGGAGTTACACGGTATGTGGCGAAATTTCCTCTCCCGAAGTCGCTAACGGCATCGTCTACTTCACGGGTTGTGCTAGCGTCAATAGTACTCTCTATGCCTTGAATGCAACTAACGGTAATAGAATTTGGTATGCCCCTGATTATGGGAGATCGTCTCCCAAAATTGCCAATAGTATACATCGGTTCACAGAATGATTATAGCCTGAATGCTTTGGATGCAAGCAATGGCAAACGACTTTGGAATTTCACTACTGAATTTTGGGTTATGTCCACACCTGTTGTTGCAGGTGGCCTAGTTTACTTCAGTGCCGACAAGAATATTTATGCTTTGAATGCTGCCACTGGCGATAAGCTTTGGAATTACTCGACAACAGTTGTTCTTTCAAATTATGGTGTAGGTGTAGATTATGAGTATGCTTCTCCTACTTTCGCAAATGGCATAGTCTACATCTACTCTAATAGGGAACAGGGCTTATTTGCTTTAAAAGCCTCAAATGGAGCCAAACTTTGGAACTACCCTCGTACTTATAGCAATCCTCCCATTATGGCAAACGGAGTTATCTATGTAAAGCATAGCAGCGACTTTTGTGCTTTGAACGCTTATAATGGTAAAAAAATCTGGAGTTGCAACCTTGCACACGATTCGTCTCCAGCTTTTACCGCCGATGACATGTATTTTGGTAAAGATAACGATTTTTATGCATTTGAAACACCCATTTCTCTTTCAACGTCCTCGTCGGAAACAACCCTGCCAGCTTTAACTGAAGACGGGCAAATGGTCAATCTCACAATGAGCTGGAACATAACCACTTCAGAGGTATCCCACGCCTTCATAACGACTGACGAGTTGACAAGCACAATCTATTTCACGGTAACTGGAAAGCGAGACACAGCAGGTTTTAGCAATATGACTATCCCTAAAGGCTTGATCCTCAATGGAACAATACCGAAATTGTACCTTGACGATCAAGTCGCCAAGAACCAAGGGTATACCCAAGACGAAGATAACTATTACGTTTGGTATGCAACCGATTTCAGTATGTATCAAATATCAATCGTTTTCTGTGCAGGGTCTCAAGGACTAGAAGTATCGTCTATCATAATCTGGCTTGGAGTTGCTTCCGCCACATTCATTATAGCGGTAACGATTTTCATAGCCTTCTACAGAAAACGCCTAAAGGCTTAGTAAGCTAGTTTATTGAGTTGCAAGCGTCACTTATTGAGTGAATCTCATAATGGTTGAAGAGCCGTCTTAGGGCATCTTTTACGATTTCGGCTTGGTTTTCGTATAGTCCGTCTTTTATTAAGAGCTCCATCCCTTTCAAGTAAGGATTAGCCATGGTTATGCCAAGGCGTTTCTTCCTTGTTATCATTAAACCTCTCCTCCTCTTGAAATTTATTAGGAACCGCTTGCTCTTTTAAAATTAAATTCGATTCCGAACTAGAGTAAGTGCGCTGAATAGGCTGTGGGGCTGCTTATACAGCTTGCATACGTTTGCTTATACAGATTGGCGCTTTAGTGTTGCATCACCGTATTTGGCGCAGTTGTCCATCTCTTAGCAGATAATCTTTACTTGTGGGCAACTTCTCATACAAGTCAGTAGAAGTCACCACAACAGTGACTTTTTGCTCCCTGTTAACTCTACCGAGCAAGTCCAAAAGCAACGCTGAGTTCTCATCATCCAAACTTGACGTTGGTTCATCAGCCAAAAGAACCGCTGGATAATTAACCAAAGCACGAATTACCGCGACCCGTTGTCTTTCCCCTCCGCTGAGATTGTCTGGAAACCGTCCAGCTAACCCAGCCAAATCAAAATACCGCAAAAGCTCAAACGCCCGCTCACGCCTTTGGGGTTTTTTAACGCCAGCCAAAGCCATAGGCAACTCAATATTCTCCAAAACAGTCAACGCGGGCAAGAGGTTAAAAAACTGAAAAACCAAACCTATCTGCCGCAGTCGCAAACGCGCTTTCTCACTATCACCGAGCATATTGACCCTTTCCCCAAACAACTTCATAGTGCCTTCGCTGGGCTTATCTAAAAGACCTAAAATTTTGAAAAGACTAGTCTTGCCCACTCCTGATTTTCCCCGAATCGAAATGAACTCGCCCTCGTTAGCCGTCAAGTTCACATGTCTCAAAATCGCTGATGCCCCAAAGTCTTTAGAAACGTCAAGTAGTTCTATAATCGCACTTTCATTTTGCATGAACGCTCACCATACCGTTAGCATAAACACAGCTAAGGGAAACTAATCTGCCACTCCAGTTCTCTGGTAGCGTCAAGACGTTTCCACTGTAAACCACATAGCCATTCGTGTACATTTCAGGATAAACAAACAGTAACTTGGGTGCGGAACCATCCCCCTCTAAAAACTGCAACCCTTGCACCATGTTCACTTTCATGTTAAAGTAGCCCTGCAGAAGATAGGAAACCTTCATGTCGCCAGCAACCGTCTGATTATAATCGGTGGTTGCAAGCCAATTGGACGCTGACATTTCTGGAGTCCTGTAGAGCCAAAAATAACCCATATACCTCTCCTGCAAAGAAACCGATGCAAAGACGCTATAACAATTCATACAAGCCACAACCAACACAGTAGCAACTACGCCAACACACAGAAACCGGCTTCGATGCACACTTTTACTGTAAACGTACAACTTGTAAAACGCTACTCCAAAGAGGATACATAGGGGAAGCAGCAGAAAATTCAGTGTTCTATACGCAAGAGTCAAACCCATAGGAACGTTAGTGAAAATGGCATAGCACTCAAGGGCCAAAAGTGGCGCAAGCCAGAAAACAGGAAACAAAAGGTCAATGCGCCGTTTATGCAAGTCGCCAAAACCGAGCATCATTAGAGGAAGCAAAACAAGGTATGGACTAATGTATAGCAGGTAATGGAGGGGCAAAACTGGCGCACTGGGAACCAATGATGTCTTTGTTATAAGCAATGCAAACAAAACAGCGCAAACTAAGGTTACAGCAAACGAGGAAAGCATCACTCTTCTGCAAGGCAGACTTTGCTTTGAAACAAAATAGAGAACCAGTGATAAAACAAGAAGCTGATAGGCACCAAGACTAAGCAAGTCATTTGAAGCCAAAGAAACCGTTAGCCCCTCGGAAGCATAAAAACCAAAATAGCAAACGGTTATGAGAGCAAGAAGGAAAAGCAAAAAAATATTCGACCTAGCAGAGTGACGAATTTTTCCTGATTTGCTATAAAAAAATGCAACCGTCAGAAAAACCATAACGCCAAGAGTGATAAGCGCAGTTAAATGGTGCGACAACACCAAAGCCAAAGAAGCAACAGAAAAAAGCAGCATCTTGCCCCAAGAAAAACCCAGCAGAAAAACCAGAATCAGCGTCAAGTAGATGGGGTTGGCAAAGGTTTCTTTTGTAACTCCTGCAGTAAACATAGCATACGGGTAAACTGTAGCTAGCAAGGCTGTTGATATCAATGCTACTTTCGTGTTCTCAGTAACCTTACGTACCAAAACAAAAAACAAAGGGATAGCTAAAGTACCAGCTAATGGAACACCAAACGCCATTGCATCAATCGGAGCAGAACCAGTAACCTCAGAAAAAACCGCTCCAAAAAGACTGTTCCCAGGCCAATAACTATGGTAACCATCAAACACTGAATTGTCACCCAAAGACACGGGCGTAAACCGCAAAAGCAACTCAGCATTCCTAATGGAGCTCCATCCATCAGTGGAAAAAGGTAGACCGCTAATCAAAGTGGGATAAAACCTAACAGTTAAAGCAACCGCAAAGACCAGTACAAGCAAACAAATGTACTTTCTCATAAGATATCCGAACGCAAAACACTAACAGCAACCAAAGCCAAAACCAAAACAAAATTTAATGCTAAAATCAACGGATCCAAATGGAAAACTAACACATGTGAGAGCACCCGCAAATAGCCAAAAGTCTCTAGCACCATCAAAGCAGCCACAGATACCATAGCGCCTAAACCTGAAGCAACAAGCGACAGGGGCAAAAGCTTAAGCAAAACATCAAGTTTCACTGTCTTTCTTGAAGCGCCAATGTGACTCAGCGTGTCAAGGTCTTCTCTGTGCTGGCGAATAAACGTTTGAGAAGCGGCAAAAACAGTAACGCTTGAAAACACAAAAACCAAAACCGACAAAATCATTAACGCTTCTTTAGTTACGCCATAACTGTCAAGGTAACCCTTCATTAGGTTCTGGGTATCCTCGACACCGAGGCTTTCGATTTTGAAATTTACCGTTGCCCAAGGCATTAGCCCCTGATAACTTGCTTGTCGATTGGAAGAATTGGAAGGCGATGAAAGCCCCGTTTGAGATTGAGCATTTCTTGCGAGTTCCTGGTAAATATCAGCTGCACCAACCACGCTCGGGTTAACCTTTGCTCGTATCAGCGTAACTTTGTTATAATCGTTGAATCGGAGCCACTGCCCAATATTGAGCAGCACAAGAGCTTCGTCATCCATACTAGAATGCGACAGGTAGACCGCCGAGACCTCAAGCTCCACATATCGGTCAGCCAACGTAGCCAAAACAAGAATTCTATCACCAACCGATACGCCAAGTCGCTTAGCAAGATTGACACCTAACATAACCGAACCCAAATCACTCTGGCTTAGTGCTCTACCCTCAACAATTGTTACAGGGTTTAATTCAAAAAACGCGTCGGTCAAAACCCCCCGTACGAAAAGGGATTGGTTGTTCACTATGCAAGGGGTTATGGTTTCAGGGCTACAGACTAATACTCCGTTTACGGCACTAACCTGCTCTGCCAGGTATGCAGGAATAACACCTGTGAAGGGAGTTCTGCTTTGCCTATCATAAACCGCAACCACATCTTTTTCTTCACCCAAGTAAGCATTAAAACTCTTATAGAAACCAAGCAAACTAAGCGCTGTCACCAAGAAAAGCGTTGACACCAAAGCAAGAATCAACGTTAAAACCACAAGAAGCCGAAGTCGCAAGTACCTAAAGCCAAAGAGCCTACTCATAATCTTCTCTGGGTACTTTTAAACGCTGGATAAACACATCCAAGAGTCGAAAACAAAATGGACAGCGCCAATATTTGCCCAACCTGGTTTAGCTCTAGAAAAGGCACCACTTGGACACCTTGCCAAACCCACCTTAAAACCGAAGAAGCCACCTGCGCCCCAGCAATTCCAAGGGCTAAACCCAAAAAAGCCCCAGCCAAAGCCGTTACTAAAGTGTACGTAAAAACCATTGTGAAGACACGTTGCCTTTTTGCACCTATAGCTTGTAAAGTAACCAGTTCATACTCGCAATCAACAATCAACCGTGTGGACACAACATAGGATGCTGCCGCAACAACCACGTAAACTAGCAAGGACCAAACAGCCAAAAAACCCAGAGTTTCACCAATCGACTCAGCCAAAAACAAGCCTGTCTGCTGAACCTTAACCACTTCCACATTCTGAGGCAACAGTACAGACAAACAACTCAATGCTACTTGCCTGTCAACTCTCTCGTTAAAAGTAAACTCCACAAACGATAAGCTATCGCTGCCTGCAAGGTAATTTGCTGTTTCAATTGGAACGATAAGTTCGCTGTCTAGCTGCGTCTGGGTCTGGGTGATTCCTACGACTTTTATATTAAGTCTAACATCACCTAAAGTGACGTTCACACTTTCATGCAGATTAACTGAACATATTCCGCACAAAAGTACACCAAGGTTTGCTTCCGACAGACCCACAGCAACTGTTCCATTCACATAAGCCCTCTCAGCCTTCAGGTAGGCACTGACATTTTCCACGCCACGCAAAGTAACCGCATACACGCCTGAACCTGCGTGCACGACGCCATCTACGACTTTTTGAGGAAACACCCCTTTAACCTCATCAAAACTCTTCACTAGATCCGCCGTTTCCCAGCTTAGCTGGCTATCAGAGAGGCACCCGGATTTGCTTAGAACCAGATACCTGTCACCCACACTTGCAAGCTGCCCAACCGCGGCAGTTTGGGAATTTACAAAGTTTACAATTGCATTCATCGAAGCCACAACAGCCACTAAAAGCGCCATTGCCATAACCGCTGCCGTCGTGCTTTTTTTGCGAGAGAACAGCTTATAGCTTAAAAACAGCAAACGATTGAAATAAAACGTTTATTTAAGAAAAAGGGCAGGTTTCATGGGTGGTTATTTGGAATATCGTCCTCTTGGGCTTCCAGTTTTCTGCCATAGGGGAATGTCACATAGCAGCGGACGCAATAGACGGGCAGTCCGTTGCCTTGACCGTCGAACCATTTGTGGAAACCTAAGAAACAAAACAACTTTCCTAACCACCCCAAGAACCGTCACCCTAAACTGCAATTAAATGGGAAAGGAAACAAAGCTAAAACGCATTTTCCCCGTTTAGCTTAAAATGAAAATGACATCAAATGATGATACGGAAATAGCTATGATTTAATCAACTGTTTGAAACATAGCGCTTGTTAGCTTAAAAATTTAGGAGCTTTGACACGAAAATTATGAACGGCTTTAGAATTGGCCAAGCTAGTTTGAGGTTACCGAACATCATTCGAAAGTTTTCGATGTCTGAATGGTCGATAGCTCCTGTCAAGGGAAGCAGCGTCAAGTAGGTTAAGAGGAAGATTGGAAAATTCATCAGTAAACTGGGAATTCCGTTAAGTGGAAAGATTATTGTGAGAAAAAAGATGGGGACGGCTGATAAGAAAGATGCTAGGTAAATCCTCATGGAAGCCCCAAAGTCCAACTTAACATGAATTTTCTTTACTGCCACGAAAATGCCATATGCAATAGACAACACGTTTGAGATTATAAAAGCAAATATTAAGCCTACAACGCCGTAAATAGTGATAAGCGTAGGAGCCAACGGAAGAAAAACAGCCAGGTTGAGAAGACTGTACCTAAAAACAACTCTGGTTTCGCCAATCCCGTTAAAAAGATAAGTCAGCACAACCGAGCCAAAACCAGTCAAAAGAAAATTCAAGATATAGACCTGAAGAAAAAGCGGAGCCAAACTATAACTAGAACCATAAAGCGTATAAACAATGTCCTTAGCCAAAAACGTCACTATAACCGTGGCAGGGATAATTAGAAGCGCCGTGTACTTGGTGGACATTTTAAAAATCCGCCTCAACTCGTCGCTCTTTGGTTTTACTTTTGAGAACGCAGGGAAGAGAGCACCTACTGGGAAAATTAATACGTTCAGCAGTGCTGAGAGGGATATTGCTATGCTAAAGTTACCTATCTCGGCGTTGGAGGCAAAAAAGGCTAATATAATGGTTTGGTACTGCCCTTGAACCAATATCAAAAGGGCGGATGCATACAAGGGAAAACCATAGCTAACCATGATTTTTATACTGCTTGAAAAGTTTTTGATCGTCACGCTCTTACCTAGGGCTTTGTAATATTTGATGAAAAGCAATGTCCCAGCAATACTGGCGATGACGTAACTTGCAATGTGACCCATCAATGCCCCGGCAATGCTAAAACCAGCCACAAGCAAGATAGGCGACAACGCCGTTTTCATTACCGCCTGCACATTCATTATCAGCGCGTTACCCTCCATCCTGTCCAGACCAGTGAAGGATGAGTTAAATGCTATGAAAAGTGTTTGAAACAAGATTAGAAAAGACGCCAGTCTAATAAAAGGCCCTAGTTCGGATCTATTCAGGAGATAACTTGCAAAATTTTCAGAAAAAAGCAGACATGCCATGGACATTGCTAAGCCAGTCAAAAACTTGAATGCCAAACCTGACTTTAGCAAGTTTGCCGCAAATTGACTATTGCCCTCTGCCTTCAGTTTTGCTGAAAACCTTGTTAAAGCGGAGCTCACCCCGAAATCAATTAAGCCCAATAAAATGGACGGCACCACAAGAGCGAGAGAATATAAACCATAAGCATCTGGTCCTAAAAACCTAGCGATTATTATTGAGCCCACGGCAAGTACAAGAAGTGAAAGTGTATTTCCAGTGAAGAGAAAGAACCCTCCCCTTGCTGAATCCACAGCGATCTTCTCAAGTTTATGTGACAATCGCATGTCTACTGCAGTTTTGCTAAGCTAGTAAGATTTTCGAGAGACATGAGAAAATAAACGGTGAATGGCTCGCGGTCGAAATGTTGCCCTGAAACCAGCGGATAATGAGCTT
>QYYE01000003.1 GCA_003589585.1 Candidatus Bathyarchaeota archaeon | reverse complement strand
CGCATGTATTGGTCATAGTCTGACCAGTAGAGTTCTTCAAAAGCCCCGTGTTGGGGGCACTGTTTTTTTATGAAGACTTTGCCTTGGTTTTCAAAGATGGTTGCGTCCAAGGCTTTTAGGCATTCAGGGCAAATGCTTTTTGTGGATTTGATAGTATTCATTTTTTTGCCTTCTAACTGCTAAGCCGTTACTGTAGAAGTGCTTAAGAGTGAAAGTGAAGATAATAAGGTTTCCAAACGTTTCCGAAGGTGATTGAGGGGAAAACCATGGCGGTAAATGAGAAAACAAGAGAAACTTTGCATGAGATAGGTTTGAACGCTTACGAAATTGACGCTTACCTAGCGTTACTGGAGGGGGGGCAGATGACGGCTATGGAGATTAGCCAAGAAGCCAAAGTGCCCTATAGCAAAATGTACGAGGTTCTCAACTCGCTCAAAGAGAAAGGCTGGACAAAAAGCACTGAAAGCAGACCTACCAAATACTTCCCCGTTCCACCGCTTGAGGCTACACGTTTCACTAAGCTGCGGCTAGAAGACAAATACCTAGGCTGGGAAAACACCGTTGCTCAAGAACTCCAGCCCCTCTATGAGAAACGTGAACTCGTGGAACGCCCTGACATGCTAATTCTGCGCGGTCAACAGGCGGTTTTGGGCAAAATCGAAGAAGTCTTGGCGAAAGCAACCAAGGAAGTCATGATTGCAGCGCCAGAGTTTGCTAAGCCAGTGATTGCTATGGCTGAGCCTTTGATGGGTGGTTTGAAGAAAACGGTCAGTGTTAAACTGATGGCGGCTGGAACCAAGGAGGAGTGGCTGTTCATTAAAAAGTTCGCTGGCTTGCGCGAGCTACGCATTCGCGACCACATGTTTGGCGGCGGCATAATCGCTGACGGTAAAGAAGCCATGCTTTTTTTGGGTGAAGACAAGCCTAGCTTGGTGATTTGGAGTAATCATGTGGGTTTGGTTGGGTTTGCGCGTGAGTACTTCCAGTTCCTATGGGACTCCTCAGCAACCGCTTGAAGAGAATCCCTTTTAACAGTAGTTCAAAATTTTTGGTTGGTTTGTTTTTCTATTGTTAGAAGAAGGCAATGTCTCTCTTACTCATCATCTTCTTAGGGGTTTTGAGGGCGAATGCTTTTTTGTTTCAGCGTTTTGTTCTTCACTGCAGAGTGATTGTGGAAGATTCCGCAAGCAGAGCAGTAAGAATTTTGAGTTCATTGTTGCATAGGAGTCAGCAAATGCATCGCTTTGTTTTACGGTTAACCGTAAACAGTCACTTTGAGGTCTGCCTCCACAAACACCTTATTGTACATTGCTATGAGCGGAAAGATGTAATGGTCAAAGTGTTCCATTCCAATGATTTTGCCAGTGCTTTGGTCGAAGACCCAAAGGTCAGTGCCTGCAGTCAAAAAGACGGCGTCTTCCAGCAAGGCTAAACCAATCTTGGAGCTTGACGAACCCGAAATGGAGACGTTTTTCTCAAACAGCACACTCCACAAGGCTTGACCGGTAGACAAATCGATGCTTGACAGTGTTCCCACGTACTGGTCTGTACTGCCCCAGCCGTTTTGGACAAAAGCAAATCCCCAGAACGCTCTTTGCGTTTGAGGTTCAACCAGAACTTGGGATGCGACTGGCGTGAGCGGGTAATGGGGATTCTGACCCTCCATGGTTATTTGGTTGTTCTGGCTGGTAACGCGGGTTTTCCATGCTATGGTGCCGTCAGAGGCGTTTAGGGCGTAAAAGTTGCCGTCGTATGCCCCAAATAAAAGCAGGTCATTGTAGACAGCTGGCTGATACGTGGAGGCTCCGACGTTAAAGCTCCACAGTGTTTCTCCAGAGGCGGCACTCACTGAAACCACCGTTTGTCCCCTGTCTGGGTATGTTTCGTTGTAATTCCACAAAATAACGGTGTCTTGGTAAACCACCGGTTCCTCGTTGCTGTAGCCCAAAGTTGCCCACACAACGGTTCCCTTGTCAGGGTTGATGCGGTAAACCCCACTGCGGTAACTATCACCGATGGGGTAAGTGCCTGATGCGACAACCAAATTATCATCAAGTGCCCAGAGGTTATCAGGGTAAAGCATACCTGGTGGGTTGATACGCAAGGGCGAAAATGACTCCCATAGAAGCTCCCCAGTACCGGCGTTGAAGGCTCGCCAACCCGTTTGCTGCACATACACCCTGCCGTCAGCAACTAAGAAAGCGGTTGGAGGACTCTTGTGCCCCCAAGACGTATCAACTATTGCTTGAAACTCAAGGTCCAGCAAATTGCCACTGTTCAAGTCTACAGTTTTAACGATGCCGCCGGCTGCACCTGTGTAAACCTTTCCATCTTGCACGACAATTGCTGGTCCACCTGAACCATACCCGCCTACACTGACACGCCAAAGCTGCCTTCCGCTTTCGGCATCAAAACACAGCAAATTACCCCATGCATCAGTAAAGAGTAGTTTTCCCTCGGCAACGGTGTAGGCGTTGGCAAAGTTTTCAATGTCCTTTTGGTATTGAATCATCGTTTGAGGTATTGATTGAGTGATTGTTTGGGAAAGAATTGGGGCTGGTGCTCGGTAAGACATTTGAAGGGTGAATAGCCAAAACGAAGCAATGAGCATTGCCGCTGTGAAAACAGAGATAGGCAGAATCTGTCTTCTTATCCTAAGGATGCGATGGCTTTTTTCAGGTTGAGGGCACCAATATTTTAACTTCTTAAGAACGCTCACTTTCCGTGTCTTCACTTGTAATTCTTTTTATTAATGCTTCGGCTATTTTGGATGGTAAAATCTTGCTTGTGTCATCGAGCAGCAAAAAGTTGCGGTCTTTGGCTTCTGCAAGCAGGGCATCTCTGCAAGCGTCTATTTTGCTGCATTTTTTGCAGTTACCTTCGTGTTTGTACCAGACTTGTATGCCGTTTTTTGCGGAGAAAGTGATGAAGGTTTTGGTTTTGAAGTGTGCGCTGTAGCCGAGTAGGAAGCCTTTGGCTGGGTTTACGGTTTGGATTTCGATTTTGTTTATTCTTGCTGTTTCCTGTAGGGCTTCGTTGATTTTTATGTTGGCGGTGTCGAGGGCTTTGTGGACGGTTTGGCGGGTTATGTTTAGTTTTCTGGCTATGTTGGCTTCTTGGAGTCCGTTGCCTTTGAGGTCCCAGATTAATGTTTGTTTAGGGGTTAAATAGCCGGTGCTTAGTGTCATTTAATCGCCGCTGTAAGCCTCTTGTGGCTTACAATGTAAGTGTTGTCACTGCAACTTATAGCGTTTACCAAAAATCACCCGCATAGACAACAAAATAATCCTTCACACAATTCACCTCATAAAGGGATAGGGGTCTATGGCAGAGCAACAACTTTTTCCAAAGATTACCTTTTGGCTAAAAAATAAAAAGCAACGAGTTCGATATGTTTTTTTATGTTAATCGTTAATGCTGTAAGTGTGTGAACCGTTTTGGTGAAACTTAAAGGATTCCAAAAACTAACATTAACCGACCAAGCCCTGACCACTTGGCTAGGTGCAATACAAGCTGGGAAGCCCATGGTGGAAACTGTGGCTTTGCAGGATGCGTTGCATCGTGTTTTAGCTGTGGATTTGGTGGCTGGTGAGGATTTGCCCAGATTTGACAAGTCAGCCGTTGACGGATACTCGGTGAAAGCAGCTGATTTATCGGGTGCAACACAGTTCAAGCCCGCAATTCTCCAATTAACTGATAACCAAGAAATCACTGAGAAGCAAGCTAAGCAAATTTGGACTGGAAACCCAATACCCAAAGGTGCAGATGCCGTTGTGATGCTGGAAAACACCAAAAAGCGTGAAAGCGGCGAAATTGAGGTTTGGAGCCAGCTTGCACCAGGCGATAACGTTTCAAAAAAAGGCGAAGACATCAAAAAAGACGAAGTTGCCACAAAAGCCGGCACACGCATCAACCCATACCACATCGCCTTAGCCGCTGCACTGGGAAACAACATCCTGAAAGTGTACAGAAAACCAAACATTGCCATTTTAGCCACTGGAAACGAACTTGCCGAAGTAGGCACAAAGCCCTTGGGGAACCAGATTTTTGACTCAAACAAAATCATGCTTCAAGCCATCTGCCAAGAACTCGGCGCAGAAACCATCGACATGGGTATAGCCAAAGACGACACCGACGAAATCGCAGAAAAAATCAAAACCGCCCTAAAAGCCGCTGACGCAGTAATCACTACAGGCGGAACAAGCGTTGGAGGATACGACCTTGTGCCAGATGCCGTGAACCAGCTGGGAAAACCAGGCGTAATGGTTCACGGGGTTGCGTTGCGCCCTGCCATGCCTACAGCCGTTGCCGTTTTGGAGGGCAAACCAGTTTTGATTTTGTCAGGCAATCCTGTTGCGGCAGTGATTGGGTTTGAAGTTTTCGGCAGACCCATGATTTGCAAGCTGCTTGGATTGAGCAAAACAGAGCCAAGACCAGCTGTAAAGGCTGTTTTGGCAAGAAAGGTTGCTTCTGCTCTAGGTAGAAAAACCTATATTCGCGTTAAAGTAACAAGCAAAAACGGTGAATTCACTGCCCTGCCTGTTAGCGCCAAAGGCTCAGGAGCCATAACCACCATGACGACTAGCAACGGTTTTGTGATTGTTCCTGAGAACAGGGAAGGCATAAGTGAAGGAGAAACCGTAATCGTGCATATGTTCGCTGACTTGGAGGAAGAATAGCATGTTTAGGAAACTGATGACCCTTGACGAAGCCAAACAAACCATAGCTTCAAACTTCAAACCCTCAGACTTAGGCACCGAAGAAACCGTGCTGCTGGAAGCCTATAACCGTGTTCTCAAAGAAAATGTAGTTTCAACACTGGATATTCCGCCGTTTAACCGTTCAACCGTTGACGGTTACGCTGTTAGGGCACAGGACACTTTTGGCGCTGACGAAAACCAGCCTGTAATCTTGAAGGTTGCTGGAACAGTAAGCGTTGGAGAACAACCAAAAGTCAAAGTTGAAAAAGGTGAAACCGTAGAAATCGTCACGGGAGCACCGATTCCGCAGGGTACAGATGCAGTAGTCATGGTTGAAGACACCGAGCGAACAGACGACCAACTACACGTTTTCACCTCAGTAACCGTTAACGAGAACGTCATGAAGAAAGGCTCAGACATCAAAAACGGCGAAACCATCCTCAAATCAGGGCAAATTCTAGGCTCATCGGAAATCGGCGTTTTAGCCGCGTTGGGAAAGACAACGGTTAAGGTTTCAAAACTTCCCATGGTCGCAGTCCTATCTACAGGTGCAGAGGTAACTGAACCTGGAAAAGAGTTGCCTGCAGGAAAAATCTACGACATCAACGCTTACAGCCTAAGCACGGCAGTGCAAGAATGCGGCGGGAAACCCGTGTATTTCGGCGTTGTCCCCGACGACAAAGAGGCTTTGGCAAAGACGCTGGAGTGCGCTGTAGCTTCAGCGGACATGGTGATAACTTCTGGCGGAGTTTCGGTTGGTCCAAAAGATTACACGCCACAGATTGTGGATGCGCTTGGTAAGCCCGGTGTAGTTGTTTACGGCATTGCGGTGAAGCCTGGGAAACCAACGACGGTTGGGTTTGTGGGTGAGAAACCTGTTTTTTCGTTGCCTGGGCATCCAACATCGGCTTTGCTGATTTTCTATTTGCTTGCCAGGCCTTTGCTTCTACGGTTGGCTGGCAGATCTGTGACGGAACTGAAAATGGTTCGCGCGGTTGCTGGCTCACGGATGTTTAGCGCTAAAGGCAGACGAACCTTTGTCATGGTAAAATTAGAGTTTGACAAGGACTGCAGGTTGATTGCTGAACCAGTGGAAACTGGGGCTTCAGGCGCCATTACAACCCTAGCTCGCGCTGACGGTTTTGTGGAGATTCCTGAAAATGAGCAGTTTGTCGATGTGGACCAAGAGGTTGCAGTTGCGCTTTTCCGTGGCGCGGGAAAGGTTTAGGTGGGCTTGCGTTTTAACGCAATGTACAACGTGACTATCCATGTTAGACCGGTATAGGCGATTAAGCCTAAACTTACCAGCAAATTTGAGAAACCAATGGAGTACAACGTGAAGAGCGCAAAGGTTGAGGCCACAATAAACACGATAGCGACAAGCCAGACTGCCCAACCTCTTTTTGTAAAAAGACTGTAAGCTGTAATTAGGCTGAGGATTGCGATAAAACCAACGTGCGGTGGAAAACCTGTTATGGGCAAGATTGCCAGCAGGATTATGCCTGTTATGGCATAGAATGCTATGAATGAGAGCTCTTTGCGGTCAAGTTTTTTAAGTTGTGATGCTAAGTTCACAGTTTATCGCCTTTACCTAAAGCATTTAGGGTTGAGCTAATAAATTTAATGTTCGCAAGCCCATTGTTGTGCTGTTTTTTGTAAACGAAAGAGATTAGTAAGCCATCGAAAATAGTCCACTCAAAGAGGACTGAAACAAGTTTGAGTAACCTTGAACTATTCACTTCGCAATCTAACGTTTTCAGCGGTTTACAAACGCCCTTCGAAGAGGCAAAATACGTGGTTTTCGGTGTACCGTTTGATGCTACAAGCACTTATCGGACTGGTGCACGGTTTGGACCAAACGCCATTCGCCAAGCATCCTTAAACATCGAAACCTACAGTTTCCGAAGCGGCATGGACATTGAAGATTTGGCATTGCACGACGCTGGAGACTTGCATGTTTCGAACAATGCTCAAAAGACAAATGACATGGTTAAGCTTGTGGTTGCGGATATTCTAGCTGATGACAAGATGCCTGTGGCTTTGGGCGGAGAGCACACCATTACCTTAGGTGTTGCTGAGGGTTTAGGTGCCAGAGCCAAAAACACAGCCGTGGTGAGTTTTGATGCTCATTTGGATTTGCGCTGCGAATTCATGGGACTAGATTATTCACATACGACATTTATGCAGTTGATTAATGAAACAGTGAAACCAGCGAAGATAATTGAGGTTGGCACACGCTCAGTCTGCAAAGAGGAACTCGCTTACGCCAAGAAGGCAGGGGTGGAGTTTTTCACTTCTCAGCAGATTATCAAGCAAGGGTCAGAACAAATTATCAGCGAGTTACAAAAGAAGCTGGAACCATACAAAAACGTTTACTTAACCGTTGACATGGATGTTTTGGATCCAGCGTTTGCTCCAGCCGTGCAAAATCCAGAACCTGAAGGAATCACCACCACAGTGCTCCTAGACATTGCGTGCGCTTTATGCGATAAACGGGTGGTTGGCTTTGACGTGCTAGAGGTTGTTCCGTTTTATGACCAAGGGGTCTCAGCGGTTGTGGCTGCCAAAGTGCTCTTTGAAATGCTATGCCAACTGGAGAAAGCACAGAAACAATAGCGCTAAACTTTGAGAACAACTGCTCTCTTTTATTAGCCCCTCTTATAACCTACCAAAAAATGCTTGTTTGATTTCTGTCCTGCTTTTTTGGTTATTTCTTTGTAAGAGCTTGTATGCGAAAACGTGTTTGGTATGTACTGCCACATCCACAACCTTGCCAATCCAACATGGCTCGATGCAGAGCATGTGAAGAAAACCGCAACTCCCACATCCAAGCAGACGCAGAAAAACAACCTAAAAACAAAAAGCAACTCAACCCGCAAGCAATCTTGTGGCACACTAAAAACCGCCACACCTACATAAAAGAAGAGACCAAAACACCACCCTTCAAAATAAGGAGAGGAGTTGGCACAAAAAGAAGAAATTGAACAGTTGGAAATGCTTAATTAACAGCATCTCTTATTGCTGGATACGGAAGGAATAAAATTTGAGCGATGAACTATCCAAGTTACCACCTAACGTCCAAGAAAGACTCCTAAGACTCCAACAACTCCAACAAACCCTGCAGTCAGTTCTAGCGCAAAAACAGCAGGTTGAAATGGAAAAAAGCGAAGTCGAACAAACCATAACAGAACTACAAAAAACCCAAGACGACACAACAATCTACAAAGCCATCGGCTCACTACTCGTGAAAGCCGAAAAACCCAAAGTAACCGAAGAACTCACCGAACGCAAAGAACTCCTAAACACACGAAGCACCGTACTAACCCGCCAAGAAGAACGCATACGCAGCCAAGTCAAAGAAGCACAAACCAAACTACAAGAAGACCTCACACCAGTCACAGGTCAACCTTCATCCTAAACAGGTGCCGCGTGTGGTAGAGCTGGGCATACCAGAACTAACCACCGAGCAAATAGAAACCTTATGCACAACCGCCGAAAACACAGCACGCAAACACATACTCTCCAAAGTACCGTCAAAACATATCGAGCGGCTGGACATAAGCGTAGAAGCCACCGGGTCAAAACCAGTGGATGTAACAGTAGAAATCAACCTTGTTTTATCCTCTCAAGCAAAAGGCTTTGACGCACAAGCCCTAGTTAAGAAAGCAGTAAACCAAGCACACAAAGCCACCGAAAACTACCTGAGAAACCTAAAATGAACAATTACCAAAAAATCCTCAACATCCTAGAAGAACAAAAAGCATCTTTTGCATTACTTTTATGTCACCGCAATGCAGATGCCGACGCTATTTGTTCAGCTTACGCCCTTCAAGGTTTATTAAAAAGGGCTCTGCCAGATCTAGTAACAGAGATTGGCGCTCCACAAGGCATCAACAAACCCTCCAAGCTGCTTTTGGAATACATGCCAATCACAGTGAACGCAAAACCTAACATTGAATCCGCAGACGTCATCTTCCTTCTGGACATGAACAATATTGCCCAACTGGACGAAGTAGCAGAAACAATCAAAGCGTCGGCAGCGCCAAAAATCATCATAGACCACCACTCACCTGACAGGGAAACCACAAAAATCTGCAAACTCTGCATCATCAACGAAAAAGCAGCCGCAAACTGCGAAATAATCTACAGGCTATTCAACCAAGCCAAAGTCAAGCCTAACCTAAACGAAGCCAAAGCCCTCTTCATAGGCATAGCCTTTGACACAAGACACTTTGCACTGGCAAACTCACCAACCTTCAAAATTATCGCTAAACTTGTAACCGCAGGGATAGATTCCCAAGAAACCCTTGCACTGTTCTCTGTGCCCGTTGAAACTTCGGAACGTTTGGCTAAACTGAAAGCGTCCAAAAGAGCCAAAATCATGCGTATCCACGGTTGGATAATTGTGCTCTCACACGTCAGCGCCTACCAAGCATCAGCAGCCAAATCTCTGGTTGATTTAGGCGCACACATGGCGGCTGTGGCTGGCAAGAAAAACGGAAAACTCGAAGTCAGCATGCGCAGCAACCGAGACTTCTTTGAGAAAGCACAAGTCCACTTAGGCAAAGACATTGCTGCGCCGTTAGGCGAGTTTCTTGTGGGTGTCGGCGGAGGGCATGCGATGGCGGCGGGCGTGAGTGGATCAGGTGAAATAGAACCGACGCTGAAGCAGTGTCTTTTGTTGTTAAAGCAGAAAATAGCTAAAATTGAGTAGCTACGCTTAAATGAGCAAACTCTTACGCTTAAGTGAGCGGGCACAAAGCAATGGCAATAATCGAAATAAAAAACCTTACCTACACATATCCGGGCGCTACTAAGCCATCAATTAACGATGTTTCCCTTAAAGTGGAAAAGGGCGAATTTGTCCTAATTACGGGTCCAAGCGGCTGTGGAAAAACAACTTTGTGCCGATGCTTCAACGGGCTGGTCCCACATTTCTATCAAGGAGAGTTAAAGGGCGAAATCTCTGTTGCAGGGTTAGAGACACTAAAGCATCACACGCATGAGATGGCAAGGCACGTGGGCTTGGTTTTTCAAAATCCGGAAAACCAGCTTTTCGCCCTGTCCATTGAGAAGGATGTAGCTTTTGGCTTGGAGAACCTTGGAGTTTCACAGGCAGAGATGCGTCAAAAAGTTGACTGGGCGCTTCACCAAACCGGTATCTACGATATACGGGAGCGTTCGCCTCATGAGATTTCCGGCGGGCAACAGCAGCGGGTGGCAATTGCGTCTGTGCTTGCAATGCAGCCTGAAGTCATAGTTTTAGATGAACCCACCTCTTTTCTTGACCCCTTGAGCGCCGAAAAAATTTTCGAAGTAATCTATGAGTTAAACAGAAAACAAGGCATAACCGTCATCTTGGTTGAGCACCGCCTTGACCTAACAGCCAAGTATACTGACCACCTTATCGTTATGGATGAGGGTAAAATTTTCTTTGAAGGCGACCCAAGAGACATCTTAAACTCTGAACAAACCCGCCTAATCGGGGTTGGAATTCCCAAAGCAACCCTTCTCTATCAAATGCTCAAGAAAGACGGGTTGAACTTGAACAAAACTACCCCGCTGGCGTCTGAAGAACTCGCTGACCAATTGTTGGAGGCGCTGAAGAAATGGTGATTACGGCTGAAGATGTTCACTTTTCCTACCCAAACAATGTGGAAGCTCTAAAGGGCGTTTCGTTGCAAATAAAAGATGGCGAATTCGTTGCTATAATGGGGCAGAACGGTGCGGGCAAATCCACCCTTGTTAAGCACTTCAACGGGTTGCTAAAGCCCTCGCAAGGAAGTGTTCGCGTGGATGGCGTTGAAACCAGCAAAACCAGCGTAGCCGCCTTGGCAAGAAACGTTGGGTTTGTTTTCCAAAACCCTGACCACCAGCTATTCAGCGAGACGGTTGAAGACGAGATTGCATTTGCTCTTAAGAACTTTGGCTTTGAACAAGAGGTCATAGAGAAACGAATAACGTGGGCGCTAAATCTTCTTTCCCTAACTCAGTACCGTAAAACTTCGCCTTTCCTGCTTAGTGGAGGCGAACGAAAACGTGTTGCGCTCGCTTCAGTTTTAGCGTGGGACCCTCAAATGCTTATTCTAGACGAACCTACCATTGGACAGGACCATGAGCAGAAAGAAAAACTACGGCAATTTATTGTTCAGATGCAAACTCAGAAAAAAACCGTCGTTACCGTTACCCACGACGTCGAGTTCGTGGCGGAATGCAACCCCAGAGTTGTTTTAATGAAGGAAGGAAAAATTGTTGCTGACGGTCCGGGAAAAATTATCCTCACAAATCAGCAGTTGTTAACTGAGTCGTCTATTGTTTTGCCTCAGATAGCGCAAATCTTCACAAAACTAACATCGCTTGGACTACCAAAAGACATAATCGACATTTATGAGGCCAAACAAGCCATCTTGCAAACTAAGGAGAGCAAGCGAAGATGAGTGTTTTTGAAGGCTTAAGGTTCCGAAAAGTCTACTCTCCGATTCACAGTTTAGATCCTAGAATTAAATTCATTTATGTTATCGTCATCTTTGTAATCGCGATTATCTTCTGGCAGGTCATACCTTTGCTTATTTTGTTCTTCATGCAGCTGCCGTTTGTTTTGCTTGCTCGTGTCCAAAAACAGTGGCTTCGTTCACTGCGGGGAGCTGCTTTCTTGGCAACCTTCATCTTCCTCTTAAATATCCTGGCAACCTATATTTCATCAGGCTTTGTGCTTTTAGCCTTTGATTTTGAGAGAGCATTTGCTTTAACTCTGCGCTTTGTAGTGCTGGTTGAGTCTTTCTCGGTTTTCTTTCTCACCACTTCTCCTGACCATTTAGGTTTAGCTTTAGAGGAGACAAGGGTGCCTTACGAGTTTGCTTTTGCCTTCACGACAGCTGTTCGGTTTGTTCCCGTTTTGGCAGAGGAAGCCCAGACAATTATGGATGCCCAAAAAGCTAGAGGACTTGAACTTGAAAAAGGCAGCTTGCTTAAGAGGATACGAAACTATGTGCCAGTGCTCATCCCTTTGATTGTTAGTGCTATCCGTAGAAGTCTCGAGTTAGCTGAGGCAATGGAGTCTCGTGCTTGGGGTGCCACTAAGAAACGCACTAACTTGTATTCGCTCAGGCTTCACAGGGGCGATTTTGCTCTGATAGCCATCATTATAGGCATTATTATAGTGGCAGCTTACGTTTACATTTACTTCTTCGCTTCTATCCCTGCGATAACCCAGTTCCTGCAGCTATGAGGTTGATATTTGCTAACGAGCTTTAACCGCATATTTTTAAAAGAGAAACAAGTATTGTCAACCTAACCTAAGATGCATGAAGGGATTAAATGGCAGAGCACACCCGTTTTGGACCAGCAGGAGTTCCACCAATGTTCAGGCTGCTTGGCGCAAAGACTCATGATGTTCCTAAGCTTTTGCGGGAGGAGGGTCTTGACGCCTTTGAGTATCAAGCTGTAAGGTGGGGTCCAAAACCGCAGATGAAACAGGAGGATGCTCAAAAGCTCGGTGAGGAAGCAAGAAGGAACGATGTGAGGCTTAGTCTTCATGGCTCGTACTTCATTAATTTGTCTGGAAAAAGAGATGTTATAGAAGCAAGTAAACGCCGTTTAATTGCCAGCGCAACCGCAGCCGATTGGATGGGGGCTTACGTTATGGTTTTTCACACTGGCTTTTATGGCCGAGTGGAAAAGAGGTTTGCTTTCAAAAACTGTGTTGAGGCTTTGAAGGATGTTAGTGCAGAAATGAGAAGCCTTGGCTTGAAGGTGAAGCTTGGTCCTGAAACTATGGGTAGGAAATTTCAGGTAGGCACTCTAGATGAAATCATGACTATCTGTGAAGAAGTGGAGGGTACGCAGCTTGTTATTGACTGGGGGCATTTACATGCGAGGCATCAGGGAACCTTCAAAAGTGTGGGAGATATGCGAGCTGTCGCTGAGAAAGTTGAATATAGGCTTGGAACGGAAGTCCTAAAAACCATGCATTGCCACTTTTCAAAAATCGAGTTCACTAGCCAAGGAGAAAAGCGCCATCACGTCTTGGATGAGAAGAGGTATGGTCCGGATTTTCGCATGCTGGCGGAAGTGATTGCTGACTTTAATTTGCACCCGACGATGATTTGCGAATCACCTATTCTAGATGTTGACGCCATTAAAATGCGTGACACCCTAAAAGGAATCATAGAGGCTAGGTCAACAGCTGCTCAGCCATAAAATGCTCTTAATTGACTGCTTTCTGATGCAGCTTGATTGAATTTTGTTTGTGCTTGTGTTTTTTCTATAGTAGTTGTTGTTGACCCTCTCCCCTTCCCCTCCACAACAACAACCAGCGCTTAATGCAGAAGATTGCGTTTTGGCGTCAGGTTGAGGCATGCGTTGCAGGCTAGTTGTGCAAGCTGCCGCAAGCAGTAACAGAAAAAGCAGCGATAGCCAAAACGACTCTACTAATTATTTCGCATAAGCAATCCCATTGAATACACTATTGTCTTGTTGAATACTGGATGCTTGCCAAGCCAGTACAAAAAATGTTGACATCTATGCACTAGGTTGCTTCCAACGCTTCAGCATAAACCTCTTGCAGCAAATTCATTGAGTCTTCCTAACCTCTTTTCTACTTTGAAAGCTCTGTGTATTTGTCAGCGATAGATTTGTGACTTCTATGATAACGACTTTACCTTTCGCTTTGATGCTGACGTTGCTTCCTTCTTTGAGTTGGTCGGCTCCTTGATTTTCTAGGGAATTCTAACCCGCCCCTTCTCGTCGATTTTTGCTGTGGTCTTAACCATAACTCTTTCCTACTAATCATTTTAACGTTCAACAGTATCAGCTTGTCCTACAAACAGGTGCCATAGAGCTTGAAGAATCAACGTTTATGCAAGCGAAAGCTATTCATCCTCTGGGGGAGCGGTTTTTCTCTGCACAAGTGCCCGCACTGCCCCTGCCAACGCCCTAGTTGCCATTTTTCTTGCCTCAACTGATCCGTCGACCTCTATGCTTGCGATTTCCCGCTCCAAACCCTGCATCTTCGCCATCATGGCTTGCTTCTTCTTCTCATATTCCTCACGGAGCTTTTCCTGCTCAACCCCAGAATGCTGCTCCGCCAACTCTAGCCTCTTTTTGGCTGCACTCAACCTTTGCTCGATTTCCGCTTGCTTTTGCTGCAGGGCGATTTTTTTAAGGGGGTTGCTGGTTTTGGTTTGCTCAATTCTGGCAAGTTCATCCTCGAGTTCATGCACGTTTTTGGCTAAGAAGTCCATGGCAACCTTCCTTTTAGCCGCAAGGTCCCTGCTTTGGGCGGCGTATTCAGCGTCAATATCTCCAAGATTCTCCTCCTCCACCGCAGAACTCTGAACTGCAAGCGCCAGCCTTTTTTTTGCTATGCTCAGTTTCAGGGAGACTTCGATTAGTTTTTGTTCTTTGGCAATTTTTTTGAGTGGATGCAGATAGCTTGTTTTGATTTGTTCGGTTTGGGCTAGCTCTTCTTCTAGGTGCTGCATGTTTTTAATCAGGAAGTCGATGGCACTTTTGCCTTTAACTACGAGTTCCTTGTTTTGGGCAGCGTACCCAGCATCAATCTCGCCTAGAAGGTGCTTGTTTTCTTGTAGCGTTTTGGTTGAGGCTTCAAGTTTGGCGTCTTTTAGCAGTCGGTTGGCAAGCTCATCCTCAACGTCGCTGAATATTTGCGTGCATTCCTTGGTGAACTCCTCGTCAGCTGTTATAACGCCGCTGGATTCAAACGATAAGATAACCTGTCGAAGATTCACCATCCAATCGTCAAAAAACCTGCTAATCGGCGAATGCAAAAACACCTCATTACCAAGCACCTCCAAGTACTCCAAAGTCTCCGCCTCGATAAAGGCAATTTTCGCAGCTTCCTCCGCTGACAAAACAGGCGCCGACGGCACCTCGGGCACTTCTGGAGTTTCTGGCGCTTCAACAGGCACTTCCAGCGGGACTGAATCTGCCAAGTCAACAGGCGCTTCAACGCCTATTTCGGGTAGTGGTTCGGCTGGTGGAATCTCTGGAACTTGCACAGACTCCTGAACCAAAGGCTCTGGAAGCTTTTCGCTTGGGGTTTGGCTGGTTAAGTTTTTCAGTTTTGGCATGATGTCGCCGATTATTGCCATGAGGAGGTCTCGGTTCCTGCTCTCGCGCAAATCCAAAACCTCCATGCGCCCGTCCTCAAACATCAATAGTAGGCGTCCTTTGGGGTCCATATGTGCTTGAGCGCCCTCTCTTATCCTGACCGGGAGCACGGAGGAGGAAACTGGGATTGAAGGCACCAGCGGAACCATAAACCTTTGCAGTGAGGCGAAGAATTGCTTGACAAGAACTTTTTCTTCCTTGGTTAGCTTGACGATTTGCTCAATGTCGCTTCCGACGGCTTTGAAGGATTCTGCGATTTCTTGGATACTGTTTTGCGTTTCGCCTGGTTCTTTTGGTTGTGGCATTGAGGGGTTTGCTTGGGTTTCACAACTCATGGCAAGTCAACTCGCTAAACGAATTGTTTTGGGCGAAAAGTGCTCATGTAGGTCTGTTGCCATGACTGTTCCCAAACGGTCTTCTGCTTGCTTTTGGGGAGCAGAAAAATAAAAGTATTGTGTAGCACTACACCTTATTTGGGAGCAGTGTAACCAACCAAAGGCAACGGGGGATTATCGGATTGTTTGGTTCCAGTAATAAACAGCCCCATACCCTGCCTTCGAGACTGGGTACGCTGTGTCCTCATAAACAATATCCAACTCCGCCCCATATTTTGCCAAAAGCTTACTCATAGCCTCACCAATCACCTCTGCTTTCTCATCCGCTGGCCAAAAACCCCAGATGGTATCGTCAGGGTTACGCATGCCCCAGCCGTAGTTAGCCGGCAAAACCAGCGCCGCCTCTGGACCGCTCAAATCAACCAATGCTCCAGTGTGCATGTCATTCCACAAGCGCTCTAGCGCATCATAGTGCTCATCAAGCATGGCGTGGGCAGAGTTGCCATTATTGTCTTTGGCATAATCAAAGATAACTATGTAGTCGGCTCCCGCTTGGTAGGCGGTGATCATTTGGCTGTAGATTTGGTCTCCGCTGTCCAGAAATGGCGTGTCACCGTATTTCCAAGTAACTATTATGCCCCAATCCTTCTCCTGCAACCTTGCCGCGCCCTTAATCAGCGCAATCTGCTGCGCCACACTGACGTTCCAGCCAATCTGCGCCAACAAAACATCGTAATCCCCAAGATAATCAAACCAGTAGAGGCCGTAGTCAGAGGTGAAAGTGGTGATTCCCGAATTTTTCAAGGCGGCAAGACCTGGATCTCCGTCTACAAGCACATCTTTAACGAAAAATTCTGCTTCTAAATCGTAATCTTGCGGTAAAGAGCCCTCATGAGCGTCTAGCATTTTAAGGTATATTTTGTACAGGTTGTCCATGGCAGGATGATCCATCTGGCTTAGGTACTTACCATACTGGGCATACCAGCCCTTCCAATCCCCATCAAGCTGTATTCCGCCCGGCTCATCATTATCATACACACCCAAGAACTTGTCACCCCACCGCTCAGTCCAATTCCGCTTTACGTCGTCCAAGGACTGCTCCCAGAACCAAGTCACAGAATCATTCTCATGAGGGTCACTTATACCGAGGTTTAGAATAACGCTCAACCCGCTGTTTACCGCGTAATCGCATATTTCATACACGGCAGACTGGTTACGGCTCAGGTCACTTCTGCCTGTGTCTAAAACAAAAAGATTCGTGTAGGATTTCGCTCTGTCGATTTGGGTTTTAGCTTGGGTTGTGGTGTTTCCGCAAAAAGCAATCCCCACATAGGGAACAGACAGACCCGTGGTTTGTCTCTGGTAAAGGTAAAACAGTTGCAAGGCTAAGACGGAAACAGCCAAAACCGCTATGAGGAAAACTGCAATGAGGTATTTTCTAGCCCGTTTGAAGTTGCTCATGCTCAAGTCTACTATAGAAGTTAATTTGTTTGTGCTTAAACTTTTACCATAATCTGTCCCTAATCGAGTTAGCCTACAAAAAAGCAAACAGACGTAAAAATCAGGTTGGAACGCTTGTTTTATGAAGTCTTTTTAAGTAGTCCTAGCATTAAAGCAATCACAGATAAGGGGGAGAAAAGCAAGTGGAACGTGCCAAAGTCATAAAAGAGGAATTACTTGAACAGGACACACTGTTTTTGGCTGTTTACGTGGAGTCTAAAAACTCAGTCATGATAATGCTAAGCGAAAAAGAAGACAAACTAGGCACCTTAGCGGTCGCCGTTCCCAAACCCAGAGACATGCTTGGCTCAGTCACTTCCTCAGTGCTCCTCGGAGACAAAAACATAATCACCGCTCGCATGTTCGCCGAGTACGTTGCCTCAAAAAAAGGCAAAATCGCCATGGTCTCGGTGTATCTGGAGAGAGTGGGGGAAATGCAGGCGCAAGCGTTTTTCATGCACCTCATTGATAAGGTTATGAAGGCTGGAGGGCAAAAAGAGCCAACCGCAACCTAAAACCAACTGGGGCATGCCTGATTCTTTCATGATTTGCAAACTAACTGCCGCCGATTTCGACGCCATCCTGAACGTGGTAAACGACGCCGCCATTGCTTACAGGGGCAAGATTCCAGCGGACAGGTGGAGAGAACCCTACATGCCAGCACAAGAGCTTGCCGAAGAAGTAGGGAGCGGAGTGCAATTTTACGGCTACATAGAAAACAACATCTTAATTGCAGTCATGGGCATTCAACCAGTTAACGATGTACGCTCATCAGGCATGCCTACGTGTTGACAAGTCACCAGCGGAGGGGACTTGGAGAAAAACTCCTCAAATATCTGCTCGGCTTGGTTAAGACTGAGAGGGTTTTGGTGGGAACTTGGCAAGCAGCAACCTGGGCAATCCGCTTTTACGAGAAACACGGCTTTAGGCTGGTTTCAACCGAGGAAAAGAATAAACTTCTAAGAAGATACTGGAATATCCCAGAGCGACAAGTCGAGACCTCTGTAGTGCTTGAACTAAAAAAGGCAACAATAATGAAACAAACCCTTGTCTTAAAGGTTGATTCAGAAAACCCAGACCCAGCAAAAATCAAAACCGCAGCAGACATCATCCAAAAAGGCGGACTGGTAGCGTTTCCCACAGAGACAGTTTACGGTTTAGGAGCCGACGCCCTAAACCCGCAGGCTGTTTTGGCGCTTTTTGAAGCCAAGAAGCGACCGCTAGATAATCCACCAATCGTTCATGTGGCAAGCGCAGAAGAAGTCGACACTTTGGCGGAGACGGTGCCTAAGAAAGCATTGTTGCTGATGAAGGAGTTTTGGCCTGGACCGCTAACTCTTGTGTTTAAGCGTTCAAAAACAGTCCCTGATGTGACAGTGGCGGGTTTGGACACGGTTGCTGTGAGGATGCCGCAGCACAAAGTAGCCTTAGCGTTAATCATAGAAAGCGGTCGTCCCATTGCTGCTCCAAGCGCAAACCTCGCGGGCAAACCCAGCCCAACCAACGCCAAACACGTCTTTGAAGACCTCAATGGCAGAATCGACGCCATCCTCGACGGCGGAGCCACCCGCATCGGCGTGGAATCTACGGTTTTGGACTTGAGCGTTGACCCTCCAGTGCTTCTTCGACCAGGAGGAATATCCTTTGAAGCTCTAAAGAGGGTTCTGGGCGAGGTTAGGCTGCATCCTTTTGTTGAAGCCGAAAAAGAGTTGCCTATGGAAAAAATCCGCTCGCCCGGTATGAAGCATAAGCATTATGCACCTAAGGCTGAGGTGATTTTGGTGGAAGGGTCAGTTCCAGCCGTTATGGATAAAGTGAAAGAGTTAACGCAATACCACTTGGGCAAAGGCAAGAAAGTTGGCATCTTAGCTACCGACGAAACCCAAACCGCCTACAAAGCAGACGTGGTGGCGTCTCTGGGCAGCCGCTTCAACTTGGCAGCAATTGCCCGAAACCTGTTTCGCCTGCTCAGAGAAGTTGACGCGGAAGGAGTGGATGTGATTATTGCTGAGGGTGTGCCTGCTGAGGGGCTTGGTTTGGCGGTTATGAATAGGCTGCGCAAGGCATCGGGCTACCACATCATAAAAGCGCAATAACGCTTGTTATCTTCGGATGAAAGACAAGAGCTTATCTAAACCTAAGGTGGCAACGCAGAGAACACTGTCCGCTCCCCCATAGTAGACAAACAATTTATCGTCTAAAATCACATTGCCGCAGCTGAACACGACGTTGGGAACTTTGCCAAATCGTTCATAATCCTCTTTCGGCGACAAAATGTACTCTTTGGGGCGGTAGAGAACCTGCTCGGGGTGATCACTGTCAAGCAACGCGATGCCCAGAAAATACACTCTCTCTACACTAACGCCGTGGTAAATAACCAGCCACCCCTCGTTAATTTTTATCGGCGTACCAGCCACTCCGATTTTCCAGTTATCCCAGCTGTCAGCCCGCGGTCCCATAACAGCCATTACATCACACCACCGTGTTAGGTCGTCAGAGAAAGCAATGCAGAGGTCAGGTTCAACACGGTGAAGCATAACAAATCTGCCACCTACCTTCTGTGGAAAAACAACCGCGTTTTTATTACGTATGCCAGGAAAAGGCAGGCGCCGTTTACCCCATTTCCACTGTCTATTGATGAAATCGTCTTTTGAGAGGGTGCTCAGTGAAACCTGGTAAACTTGCAAGTGGCTATATTCTCTGAGGGCAGTGTAAGTTAAGATAAGCTGGTTATCCACTTCGGTTATCCTTGGGTCTTCACAGCCGTCTTTTTCGCTTTCAGTGGCTGGCTCAAAAACCGGGTCTGGAAAACGCTCATCTATGTTAAAGCCGTCAGAGGAAGTTGCATAGCCAAGTCTTGAGATGTTATCGTTGCCAAGTGCGCGGTAGAGAAGATGGACCTTGCTGTTTAGGCAGATTGCAGCAGCGTTGAAAACTTCTCTTGACTCCCAAGCATGCTCTTCTATCGGGCGCAAAATAGGGTTACCAGCAAAGCGTTCCATTGAAATTCACTAGGTTGAGCTTGGTATTGGAGTTTTTATTCCTAAAATCTCGTCAAAGAATGCTCTCAGCGAAAAAAGACCGATAAGTTTTCCTGTTTGGTCCGTAACGGGCAGGTGGCGTATGTTGTGAGAAAGCATTAGTCTTTTTGCTTCATCAAAGGAAGCTTCAAGTGAAACAGCAACCACGTGCTTACTCATTACACTGCTTAACGGCTGGTCCAGCGCAAACTTATGAGCAATGATGCGAATAGCGTCTCGCTCGGTAAATATTCCTCTGCATTTTTCTTCATCATCAATAATTATTATTGATCCGACATGTCGGTCGTTGAGTATCTGGACAGCTTCCTGAATTGAAGTGTCCTCTTTTGCGGTAATCACTTTTTTACACATTATGTCACGAATTTTAAGCATAGGTTCACACATTATATCATCTCCCAAGCTGAGAGTTAACTGCCCGCATGGGCTTTCCAACCGCTTTTTTTGTTGAACTATCACGCTGTCTTTTGCTTTCAGCGACATAGTACCGTAACTCTTCTAATTTCAAACGTGCTATGAGATAAGATATAGAGGATTCTCCACCTTGATTCATATTCACCTTTTCAGGAGTAACGCCATCAAAGCATCCAGCGGTTTTCGGATTGTAAACCATCACATTTTGCGTGTTCTTGCCTAAAAACCACTGAAAAATAACCTTAGCCATTCTAGCGTACCGTTCATTACCTGTAGCGTAAAAAGCGTCGATGTTTCCCTCAACCATCGCTGAAGCCTCCAATGGTTGCTGGTCATAAAAGGCGCGTTTACCTCCCCGCTTGTACCAGCCATCGTTACCTATGGGCACGAATTTGCTGTTCACCATTTGAGTTTTAAGCAGAAAATCCATAGATTCCTTAGCTGCGTCTAGGTATTTTGATTTTCCAACAATCATGTAGGCTCCAAAGAGCGCTTGAGGCAACCTAGTGTTGTCATACGTGAGGTGCGGCTCAAACCATCGCCAATCACCTCTGGCTTCATCCTGGTAATGTTGGACAAGGCTATCAGCCAAGTTCCCAATGTTTACTTTCAAATTGTTGTCAGCAGAGGCAAGGTAATACTGGTAGAGCCCCAAAAGGGCAAAAGCATAACATCTAGGCGAAGTGGACTTAAAAACCCAAGGCAGACCCTTATCAAAAATTTCCTTAGCAACCATCTTCATGTCCAATGGTAAAGTTGAGTTTACGACACAGCCGCAGCTCCAAAGGGCACGTCCCATGCAGTCGTCTGATCCATCTATGTCTAGGAAGGAACGTTCATAGCTTAGGTAATTATGGAAGTTGCCGTCAGGTTTCTGCATGTGATTTAGGAAAGCCAAGTAAATATTCGCCAGACGTACTGTTCGCGGATCATTTTTTAGGCGGTGATGGATGGTGCAGGCAATTAATGCACGAGCATTGTCGTCAGTAGTGTAGCCCTCGTTTCTTTTAGGAACACAATACTTGGCATGTTGGAATACGCCAGTGTCATCCGTGAAAGATTCTAAGTAATCAAATTTTATAGGCGGAAGCCTCGCGACCATCCCTCCTCAGAGGCTCTAGTCAGTTCATCAAAAAGTTCAAGGTACATTTTTGCAACCAAAGGCCATGTAAATTGCCGACTGTAATTGTAGGCTCTCTGCTCCAGAAGTCTCCGCAACGGCTTATTTCCAATTATGTCCAGTATGCGGTCGGCTATTGAGGCTGAATTGTTAAAGTCACAAAATATTCCCCGACCTTCACACAACGCTTCTTTAGCATGAAGATAAGGGGTAGAAACGATTGCTTTACCAGCGCCCAAAGCGTAAGATAGTGTACCGCTGCTAACTTGGTTAGGAGAAAGGTATGGCGTGATATATACATCGGTGGCTTGCAGGTAATTCATAAGCTCAGCTTTCGACAGAAACCGATTTAGAAACCTAACGTGCCTTCGAAGCCCAAGGTTCTTAGCCAACCTCAAAAGTCTGTTTCGGTAAGCTTCACCCTCAGTCTTCTTCACCTGAGGATGAGTCACGCCGAGAACATAGTAGACTATTCTTGGCTCTTCCTTAATAATCTCTGGAAGCGCTTCAATAACATGCTCGATGCCTTTTCCCCTGCTTAAAAGACCAAAAGTAGTCAGCACAATTTTATCTTTCAAGCCCAAAGCAGCCTTTAACTCGGAGCTGTTGACCAGTGGAACATCAGGGCAGCCATGTGGAATCAGCTTCACTTTTTCTTTTGGGACATCATACTTGTTAAGCAGGGAGCGGGTAGTTTCATTTAAAACAACTATAGCAGAACTGTGCTCAACAATCCTGTTAAAAACGCTCAGGGCTTTAGGCTCAAAATTAGGAAGCACAGTGTGCAGAGTGGTCGAGACAGGTTTTTTTAGCCTCTCCAAAAAAGTGCAAATGTACTCCCCGTATTTCCCGCCGAAAATTCCAAACTCATGCTGAATGTTAACTACATTCACCGAAGACCGGTTGACAAAATCCGCCATCAGAGCGTAGTCTTCAATATTGTCACGTCCTATTTTATGCTGAACTCTTCCGTAAAACTGTTTGATAAGCCGTCGTCCATCGATTGAAATGACTTTTTGGTTCCTAAGCTTGTTGAGCTGACTGATTGAATTAACCAGGTCGGCTGTGAAAGTTGCTATACCGCATTTCCTTGGAGGATAGGTACTTACGTAAGCAACTTCTTTGAGGCTAGTTAATGGAGGAGTGCCAAGTATAGACTTTGCCAAAGAACCAATCACGTCTTATAAAGAGGTTCGGCGGGTCATAAGCACATGTGATTGCAGCATGACAGTCACAAAGGGAGTTTTTTACATACGTAATCATGATGTTTATATGTCGGCGTAATGAATGGTGTTTTTAGAGGGAGAGGGGATAATGAAACGCTTTGAACATAACCCCATATTAAAACCAATAAAGAACAATGCCTGGGAGTCGCAAGCTGTGTTTAACGCAGCAGCAGTCTACGGCAACGGTTTAGTACACATTGTTTACCGTGCACAAGGCGAAGACTACGTCTCAAGGCTCGGCTACGCAACCTCAAATGACGGCTTTACCATAAGAGAAAGGTTGGACACGCCAATTTTTAACCCAATCAACCATGCAGAAAGAGACGGATGTGAAGACCCGCGCCTTTCAATCATTGATGACCAGGTTCTTATGGCTTACACAGCGTTCCGAAACCACGATTACCCGATAATCTTCCAAATCTCGCTAACATCCATCAACCTTAGAGATTTCCTAAACCGAGAATGGAATTGGAAAGAAAGAATCTTGCCCTTTCCAGGCGTACGCAACAAGGATGCATTGATTCTTCCAAGAAAAGTTGACGGCAAATACGTAATGTTTCACCGTATTGAACCAAGCATCTGCGTAGCTTACTCAGAAGACCTCAAGCAATGGTACGGCTACAAATCCATCATGGAACCGCGAGACAAGATGTGGGACAGCTTAAAGATTGGCGCGGCAGGAACACCCATAGAGCTAAACGAGGGCTGGCTCTTCATTTACCACGGCGTAGACCACGATAAACACTACTCGCTGGGAGCAGCCTTGCTTGACAAGAGCAACCCAGAGAAAGTGCTCTACCGCTCAGAAAAACCCATACTAACACCATGCGAAGGCTATGAATGCGTCGGTCTTGTACCTAACGTAGTGTTCAGCTGCGGCAACGTGCAATTAGACGACCAAGTCATAGTGTACTATGGCGGAGCGGACAAGGTTCTTTGCGGTGCAAGCTATGAGCTCAACGAGTTGCTGCCCAAAAAATAAGCAATCAAATATTTCCTAGGCAACGCCTTTTTTACTCTTTTTCATCTTTGCTATGAAATTAGCGAAAGCTGTTGGCGTAGAATTACAGTCACATATTCTTAAATGATGGTCAAACTAGGTTTATGATGAATTCCTGCAACAAGCCAACAAAGACTGATGTCTTTGCCCAAGTTGGTCAATCTTTTTGCTGGGGCAAACAACAGGAAATATGTAATTAACCACAGAATCCGTGCTTATTTCCCAAAAGCGAATCTGCATTTTTCCTGAAAGGGAATTTATCGGAGCTGTTTCAGAAGGAGGTGAAGATGTGTCAAAACCATTCGAAAACGGAAGCGAGAAAAAGATACCTGATTTCTTGGAAGGATTCATGTCAAGAGATATGAGAAGTATAGATGAACCAAGATACATGGAGGAGGCTGAAGCGCAAACAGAAGAGGAATCAGATGAGTCTTGGCCAGGCGAAAACCAATCGCCGATGGCTGGCAGAATGTCAGGAACCATGGAGGAACTGGAGAGAATTCAGCAATCCGAAATCATGACCAGTGAGGAGGTTCAGGAATGCCTGAGGGATTGCCTTGATTGCTACCAAACATGCACTGAAACCACCGTAAGATGCCTAAGCATCGGCGGAAAACACGCGGAAATTGAGCATCTAAACCTCCTTATGGACTGCGCAAAAATATGCAACACAAACGCAGACTTCATGCTAAGGAACTCAACCTATTATCCGCAAACATGCGGCATAACCGCTGATATTTGTGATGAATGCGCTGACACCTGCGACAGATTCGAGGATGATTTCATGAAAGAGTGCGCCAGCGTTTGCCGCCGCTGTGCTGAGTCATGCAGGGAAATGGCAAGATAATGGATGATTATTCAAAACAAATTTTTTCTTAAGCTAATTATGAAGTTTAAGAGGTGATTAGTTGCCTGCCAGAGGTATTGAGAGTCCAAAAAGAAAGCGGCAGTATGAGCATATTAAGGAGTCAGAGCTTAAGCGGGGAGCATCCCTAGAGGAGGCTGAGCGTATTGCTGCGGCTACTACTCGTAAGACTATGAGAGAGAAGGGTGAAACTGAAAGCTAGCCATATCATTTTAACAATCGCCTTGGCTTTTTTCAATAGGGTTTTCGTTAGCTTAGTTATGGTTCCGCTACCTAGAAAAATTTATATTTAAATTACTAATTGTTCCGTTTAGAATTTAATAAACAATAAAGAGAAGATTTGGTGAAAAGTATGTCTACAGGTGGAGCAAACATTCCCGTTCTCGTGTTAAAAGAAGGTACTGGTAGAAGTACTGGACGCGAAGCACAAAGAAACAATATCATGGCTGCAAAAATCGTCGCTGAAGCAGTAAAAACAACTCTTGGACCATGCGGCATGGACAAAATGCTTGTCAGCAGCATGGGTGATGTCGCTATAACTAACGATGGCGCAACCATAATGAAGGAGCTTGACGTTCAGCATCCAGCAGCAAAAATGCTTGTTGAAGTAGCAAAAGCACAAGACAACGAGGTGGGTGACGGAACAACAACCGCGGTGGTTTTGGCTGGTGAATTACTTTCAAAAGCTGAAGGCTTACTTGACAAGAACGTTCATCCCACAGTTATTATCGAAGGCTTCAAGAAGGCCAGTGAGAAAGCTCAGGAAATTTTGGAAAATATTGCCATGCCCATAAAGGTTACCGATGATAAGACTCTGCAGGTTTTAGCAACAACCTCCCTATCAGGCAAGAGCAACACTGTTTCCTCGCCTCACTTCGTTAAATTAACTGTTGATGCAGTCAAGCAAGTAGCCGAGGAAGTTAACGGCAAATACAAAGCAGATATCGACCTAATCAAAGTTGTCAAGAAACACGGCAAAAGCTTGGATGAAACAGAACTTGTAAAAGGCATGGTTATCGACAAGGAAGTCGCAAGCACACAAATGCCAAAACTCATTGACGGCGCCAAAATCGCCCTGCTAAACGCTAAACTGGAAATTGAGAAAACAGAGTTTGACGCTAAAATCAACATTGAAAGCCCAGACCAAATGAAACTTTTCCTAGACGAAGAGGAACGCATGATAAAAGACATGGTTAACTCCATAACAAAGGCAGGCGCAAACGTGGTTTTCTGCGAAAAAGGCATGGATGACATGGCGTTGCACTTCTTAGGCAAGGCAGGCGTGCTGGCCGTTAAAAGCGTAAGCAGCAGCGACATGGAAAAACTCTCTCGAGCTACCGGCGGAAAAATAGTGTCTAACATCAACGACTTGACGGCTGATGCTCTTGGAAAAGCGAAACGTGTTGAAGAAGTCAAAATCGGTGAGGACAAACTTGTCTATATCCGCGAGTGCAAAAACCCCAAGGCAGTCACCATCGTCATCAGAGGCGCATCCAACCATGTTATCGACGAAGCTGAGCGTTCCCTACACGACGCATTGTGCGTTGTAAGAAACGCCATTGAAGACGGCAAAATCGTAGCTGGCGGGGGCGCTCCAGAAGCAGAACTGTCAAAGAACCTGCGAGCATTCGCAGTCAAAGTTGGTGGTAGAGAGCAGTTGGCTGTTGAAGCCTTCGCAGAAGCGCTTGAAGCTATACCGTTAACGTTGGCGGAGAACGCAGGCTTAGACCCCATAGACGTCATGGTGGCGCTAAGAGCAGAACATGACAAAGCAGACAGCAAATATTTCGGCATCGAAGTGACAACGGGCAAAATCAAAAACATGGTAAACCTGCAAGTTCTCGAGCCACTACGCGTCAAGCAGCAAGTCATCAAATCCGCCACTGAAGCAACCAACATGATACTGAAAATCGACGACTTAATCAGCATCAAAGGCGGCGGAAAAATGCCCCCGATGCCTCCAGGTGGAATGGGCGGCATGGGTATGGGCGGAATGCCCTACTAAGCCACAACCTTTCTTTCTTTATTTTGTTAGAATTAACATTGATTTCCTGTTATTGTTAAGTTTGTGTTTTTGGTTTCTGCACTTGTTTTCTAAGCTTAGCACACAATGCCGTGGTTGCAAGGAATACTATGGCGGTTGCTACTAGAGAGTAAGGAAACTCTGGGATAGTGGAGGTTGTAGGCGTGTATGGCAAATGAGTCGGCGATGGAGAAGTTGACGTTAAAGTATTCAATGAGGATGTCTGTGATGGAGAGGGTGAAGAAAAGGGCTTATGAATCTGTTCAATGAAATATTTTGTTCTGACATATAGCAGGTAAGGGTCTTTGTTAGCTGCGGTTGCATCAAAATGGGGCTCAATTGCTGTTCTTTCGTAAAACTCGTTCCAAGTGCTAATCAGGACAGTATTGATTTTTCCTTCATGCCAAAGCTGTATAGCTCGGTTCCACTCCATTCCATACACTCCCTGGTTTAAGCGAACGTCAATTCGCACTCTCCCGGGTCTATCGGGAAGGCGAGATTCATCGTACCGAGGGGTCACGCTGACTTGGTTTGGTCTAGAACCACCTGATATCAAGTCAGTGTATATCCATTGAGTATAGGGTTCCTGCCCGACCAGAATAGTATTGAAACGTTCATCTAAAGGTATGGCTCCGTTATCGGTCAAGCTTGGATAGTGCCCTGGGTCGTTGTAAAAGCAAATCACTGGTTGAGGGTCAATGTAGTAGAGCGAGGGGTAGGGCGTAACAAAGGTGTCATGTATGTGACTGTAGATTTCGGCGTAATTGTAAGAATCGCTGTCCAGAGGATAAGGCTCTACCATAATGGCAAACTTCAAGTTACTATTCGTGTATCGCGCCGTCTCAAAAACCTGTTTAGCAGCTAAATCAGTAAACCTTCCAAAATCATCACAGTTACCCCACCAGGAAACAATAACGAAGTCTATTCCTAACGCTTCAATCCAGGAAAGATGCTGGCCAATCACAGTTGAATTACTGCTGTCATAAAAGCCCAATATTGGAGTATCAACAATCATTGAATTGTCCCATGACTCTTCAGAATTTGCATCATACCAAACATAATAAAAGATACCGATTTCAGGTCCAACAGAAGCTGACTGACCAAGACCGCTTGGCAAAATTGAAAAAGCGAAAATGGCGAAAATAGCTAAACATCCGAAAAACATTTTGGATGTTTTATCCAAGTTCCTACCACCGAAGTGAAAGCCCCTATATTTCAAAAGAAGAAGTTGATGGAATCTTATCCATCGTTTGATTAGTGGTGGAACAATGGCTGGCTCTGTCGATACTGGAGCGAGCGCGTGACACTTCAATGTACTTAAACCGCTTGCTCTCAAAACTGCGATCAATAATGTGAATAATTGTTTACGCATTTCATTTTTCCTCTACCTAGGGCATAATCAGTTTAGGGATAAAAGATTATTTGCAGCCTTTTTTTGATTTGCTACCAGCTTTGCGTTTATTTTACCTATTTATTGTTTATAATTGTTTATTTTTGATTTTAAAGGCAATCTCGAAGTAACATTATCAAAATTTTTTGAACAAGATAATAGAACAATTAGAAGCTCTATTTAAATGATTAGTCTGAAAGTTCGGACATGCGGAGTTTAAAACTAATCCTTTACGTGAAAAAGAAGTAGTTAAGCCTTCAAACACAAAGAAAGAGACAGTTTATCGGAAAACTATGTTCTGCCTACAATTTTATATTAGTGGAAAGACCAAAGTAGTCTCTATACAGGGTTTGGAGAGAGCCATGATGAAGCATGTAAAAGTCGCAGCGTTTGATTGTCCAGACGCTTGGTTTAAAGTATTAAACAACATCTGGAAGGAAGGCGACGTTTTCCAAGTGGGCTATGGCTCAGAAGTCATGGAGACAAAAAAGCTCAACTTAACCATAGAGATTGCTCATCCAGAAAACCGTCCGCTGGTTAGCGACAAGGCTCCTTGCGACATGAAATATGTTCAATGGTACGCGCTGACTTACCTGTGGTGTGGCGAGGGCAAGCAGGATGAAACCTACACTTACGGAAGCAGACTTCGCGAGCCCGTAGACCAAGTGGAAGAAGCCATTAAATGCTATGTGAAAGAGCAACGGGACAGACAAGTCACTATGGTTGTTCGGTTGCCTGAAGACATTTTTAAGTACAATCGGATAACAGGCGAGAAGCATGAACCGCCCTGCCTAAGCCTAATCGACACTGAGATTTTGGACGGGAAAATGAACCTGACGTGTTACTTCCGCTCCTGGGATGCTTACGCCGGTTTGCCTGCCAACATTGCGGGCTTGCAGATGTTTAATGAAGCCTTCGTGTCAGAAATCAACGAACGGACAGACCTCGGATTGGAAACGGGCAAACTTGTTTTCCACTCAAAGAACTGTCATATTTACCAGCGTCAGTTTAAACTCGTGCAAGAGTTGCTTGAGCCAAAAGAGAGCGGTAAAAGTAAGTCTTTGATGGCTAAGACGCTAGGTGAAATGGCAAAAGAAGAATAAGGTGCTTTAGGGTTTTACTGTTGGGTAGCCGAGGCTTGTCCAGGCGCTCATGCCCCCCAGCACATTATAGATATCCTTGAAGCCTTTCTGTTTGAGAATGCTTGTAGCTACGCTCGTACGGTTGCCTACCGTGCAGGTGACAGCGATAGGCCTGTCCTTTGGCAGCAAATCGGCTTTTTCTGGCAAATCGGCAAAGAATATGGTTTCTGCACCTTCAATTATGCCTTGCTTCCATTCGCTTGGCTCACGCACGTCCAAAACCATAACTTCCCGGCGCTCAAGTTTCTCTTTAAGCTCAAAAACGCTCATGGTGCCAATCATGCTTATGGGTTTGCCCGCTTCCTGCCACACATTCATGCCGCCGCACAAGTACCCACACATGTTGACAAAGCCTAGCCGGCGAAAATGAGCCGCGACACGGTTTATGTCGCTCTCTCGCTCGTGCACAAAGATGATGTATCCTTCGGGGTCCAGGAGCCAGCCCGGATAAACTGTTGTGCCTTTGAGCCAGATGCTCAGGGAGCCGGGAATGTGGGAGCCGTTGAATGCATAGGGTTTTCTGGTGTCGATGACTGTCATGTTGGGCTCTTGCATGTCTTCCTCGAAAGCCTCAAGCGAGAGCGAGCGCGGGAAAGCAAGTTCGGCTAGGAGAGGTGGCCCGTTCTGGTTGAGCTCCTCCATCTTCTTAAAGTACCGCGGAACAACGAGCTCTTCACTGGCGGTTTTTTGCATGAACTCCTCCTTGCCAAGTTGAAGATAGGGATTAGTTTTCTTTTCATACCCAATGGTTGTGGGTTCTTGCTGGCTTATGCGGCTGCCGCAGACGCTGCCTTTGCCGTGAGCAGGGTAAACAAGCACGCCGTCACCGAGTGGCAGGAGCTTCTCTTGTATGCTTTGGTAGAGTTTTTCTGCTTGCTGTGGCTGGGCACCTTTGCCATAGAGGTCGGTTCTTCCTACTGAGCCCGCAAACAAGGTGTCACCCGTGAAAACCATCGTGGGTTCAGAGCTTGCCGGTGGATAAAGCACACAGCATAGGGATTCGTCAGTGTGCCCCGGCGTGCTGAGGGCTTTGATTTTTACGTTGCCAACGTTGAGGGTGTCGCCGTCAGATAGGTTTTTTTCGCCATACTTGAAGGCTAGCTGGTTGCTGTGGCTGATTTCTGCCTCAGTTTGGTTTTGCAGCTCCAATGAGCCGACGATGTAGTCTTCGTTTCTGTGGGTTTCAAGGATGTTTGTGATTTTTGCGCAGTCTTTTTTGGCTATGTTTATGTAGATTTGGCAGTCTCGGCGTGGGTCTATGACTGCTGCTTCGCCGCTGTCGCTGATGTAGTAGCTGTTGTGGGCTAAGCCTTCGGACCGTATAATTCTAAATTTCAAGGGTTTCTTTCACCTATCGGTAAAACATTACACTTAAAGAATAAAGGGGAGGTGGGAAAAAAGCGTTTACTCTTTCCAGTCAAGCAGACGTTTTTCGCCCTGCAGTTTTTGGATTTCGGTTACGTCCTGCACGACTTCCATGGTGCCTAGGTACTTGCCCTGTGGGTCTCGCACCGCAAAGAACCTGATGTAAATTTTGCGTCCGCTCATATCTATCCAGAACTCAGCCACGTTCTTCTTGCCTGATTTGAAGGATTCCACAATTTTATTAACGGTGTCTAAGCTTTTTGCTGGGTGGCAGTTTTGGACCTTTCTGCCGATTATGGCTTTGGCTCGTACGAATATAATTTTTGCTGGCAAGTTAAAGTAGCGCACAGTATCGTTTTCGTCTATGAATGTAATTTCGATTGGCACTGTGTCTAGAATGCTGTTGAGTTGGGGTTTAGTTAGACTGCCGTTCTCAAACTGCATCAGCGTTGTCGGCAAAGGTATCTCCGGTTGAGTTGGCGCTTCAGGCGGGGCTTCAATGAGCGCGGGAGGTGTGAAGCAGCAATAGCCAATTTGGTCAAATTGCTTGCGGATGTCTAGCCATTCTTGCTGCTCTATAACGCTTAATGCGGCGGGGAAGAGGATGTTGTTTTCTTTGTAGAAGTGGCTGGGCAACAAGTTGGCAAGTGCTTTGGCAGTTTCCTTTAGGTCCTTTTTGAAGGCTTGGAAGTTTTCGGGAGCAGCTTGCTTGACTATGCTTTGAAGCTTTTTCTTTTGCTCCCTTATTTCATCATGCTCCATCCACATGACCGCTGGGGGTTCAGTGATCCCATGTTTTTCCAGGTAGGGGAAGAGAACATTTTCTTCTCTTAAGTAGTGCTTTTCTGCGTCAGCGAACTCGTTGGCTAAATGCTGGACTTGGTGGATGTCTTCTTGGATGTATTGCATATCACTTACCTTTTGTATTTTATCGGATAGGTTGACTAGTTCCTCGGTCATTTTTGTCATAAGCCGATGCTCTTCCATGAGGATACTTATGGGTTGGCTGGGTTTGAGGTCAGGATGCTGCTTTTCAATTTGTTCCTTGAAAATTGCCAGGTGAACATCGCAGAGTTTGCGCATTTCCTCGCGTTTCATGCCTTCCTTAGCGAGTTCTTCTTCGATTTTTGCGATTTCCAGCGAGTCAGTGCCTTCAAAGACTTCACGGTACTTCTCTTTAACTTGTTCAGGGGGCACTCCAGCGTGCAGTTGCCTGATGGCTTCTTTGATTTGTGATTTCTTGTCCTGTGACAAATTAGATTCAACTCTACGCTTAATACAAAAAAAGAAAGGTGATTTATCTCTTTCCGCAAGAACTCAATAACTAACTCTTTATACCGCTCCCGCCTAAGTTAAGAGAGAAGGTGACGTGTTTATGGGTCACATGGCTATATGGAAAACCCTCGAGGAAATGGTAGTTGAACTCCGCAAAAAAGACATAGAGATACCTGCGAATGTTATGAATGATTTGCGGGCTGCCAAATCCATGATACTTATTGGTGCTAGTGAGGGGAGCCGAGGAGAGGCAATGGCAAAGGTGGAGGAGATTTTGGGAAGCGTCGAAGCTAGCCTTGTCACGGAAGCCCAACGCGTGTTTGGTAATGCGGTTGTGGATGCCTGGCTCAGACGCATCGAAGCTGCAGGCTGTCCAAGCTGTGAGCCCCTTGAAGTGGAAGAGGCAGAGGAAGAAGACAAGTTTATCACGGGAGTGCCAAGAGACCAAAAGTGGATACGTGTGGAGCCCGATGATTTCCTGACAACGGAAAAGATGAAGCTGCTTGCTCAGGAACATAACCTCCAGATCAAAACAGAAAACAACGGGAAACTAACAATCTATGGTAGCCAAGAAAACATTAAGCAGTTTATTAAGAAAATGGCAGCTGAATCAGCCAAATAAGGATTAAAAATTCCGTAGCTTTATCGGTGACTTGTAACTTATGGCTTGCGCAGGTGAAAAACAGCTACTATTCGTCAAATCCTTGGATGCGGCTTGTTCTCGTTAAAGCTTATAAATCTCAAAACTCATCAACCTCAATAAAGCAAGATATTTGAGAGGCAAAACTGTGCCCGCTAATTCCTCAACCAAACTACCCATACTATCAAATGGTAGAATTCTACTTATGACAACTGCTCCACCGGAAAACGGTGCATGGTACCTTGGCAAACGACTGCCTCCAATCGGATTAATGTACGTTGCTGCAGCGCTTGAAAAAGCTGGCTTTGAGGTGCAGATGCTTGATAACTACCTCATGAAAAAGCCAGTCCAAGAAGTCCAACAAATAGTCACCGGCTTTGACCCGAAGATCGTGGGCATAACGTGCGGTTCAGCAACTTATCCGCGGTGCATAGAAACCTCAAAAGCTATCAAACAGGTAAAGCCTGACTGCAAGATTGTGGTTGGAGGATGGCACGCGTCTTACATGCCAGATAGTTTGCTCGCTAACCCTGAAGTTGACTATGTGGTTATGGGTGAAGGCGAACGAGCCATAACGCAACTTGCCCAGCATCTCACAGGCGGCAATCCTGCTGGTGTGGGAAGCATTGCTGGGGTCGCGTACAGAAGCGGTGAGGGAAACGTCAAGAACCCGCCAAAATTCATTGAGGACATGGATGAGATTCCCTATCCAGCAAGACACCTGTTGCCTCTGGAACTGTATGATAGGACAATAGAGTTCTTGGATGCTAAGCCTGCAGATGTCATGAGTATTTCTCGCGGATGCGTTTTCAACTGCGGTTTTTGTGAAACACGTAAGCTTTGGGGGAATATGTGCCGTGCTTTCAGCCCAAAGCGGGTCATTGGCGAAATTCAAGACCTCATGGAGAAATACGGCACAAGGGGCATCTACTTTATCAACGACAACTTTACACTGCGCAAAGAGGAAACTGTTGAACTGTGCAATTTAATGATTGAGCATAAGCTTGATTTGGAATGGGTTTGTGACACGCGTGTTGACTTGGTTAACCAAGAGCTTTTGGCTTTAATGAGCAAGGCTGGATGCAGAACCATCTGGTTTGGAGTGGAATCTGGCTCAGAGAGAATCCTTAAGCGTATTGGCAGAAACACAACACTGCAGCAAGCTGAAGCCGCCTTTAAGCTTTGCAAGAAAAACGGCATAAAAGTTGCCTGTTCGTTCATGCTTGGGTTGCCAGACGAGACGTTAAAGGACATGGAAGCCACGTTGCGGTTTGCCAAGAAACTTGATCCTGACTGGTGCCAGTTTAACACTTTCATTGCTTATCCAGACAGTAAACTCTACAATGAACTGCTCCAGAGTGGCAATTACTTGAAGCTAGATGAATTCTTGCTTAGCGTAAAGACCCCTGAATACGATTATGAAACACTGCAGACAATCCAAAAGCGGTTCTTCAAGGACTTCCACATGTCACCTAGGCAGATACTCAAAAGGGTCAAACGTGAAGGACCCCTAAACTTCGCGAAAAGGCGGATCACGGGCACGCAAAAAACTTCAGGCATCGCTTAAGGTGAAGGCGTTTGCAGAAACGGAGGCTCGGCAGAACAAACCTTGAGGTGTCTGTTGTTGGTTTTGGCGGAACATGGATATCTGAGTTAGCCAGCGCTGAGGCTGCGCGTGTGGTTAGGGAAGCTGTTGACTGCGGCATCAACTATTTTGACACAGCTAAACTGGATGGTGACAGCGAAGAGAAAATCGGAGCGGCGCTGGCGGACGTAAGAGACCAGTGTGTTATAGCTACGAAAACTGGTTCAAGAACCAAAAAGGAATCGCTTGAGGACGTCCAAAGCAGCCTAAGAAGGCTTAGAACTGACCGGCTAGATATTATCCAACTGCACGGAATAGATGATGAGAAAACACTTGCGAAAGCCATGGGTTCTGATGGTTCGCTGCAAACCTGCAAGAAGGCGCGTTTGGAGGGCTTGGTCGATTTTATCGGTATAACTGGGCACAAGCCACGTGTTCTCACTAAAGCGATAGAAACCAATGAGTTTGACACGGTTCTTGTTCCGCTTAATGTGGTGACACGTCAGGCTTTGGAGGAGCTCATTCCAGCGGCAAAGGAACATGATATTGGCGTTGCAGTCATGAAGCCGTTGTCAGCCAAGACATCCACACTTATCACTTGCCTGTACAATCCGTCGCTTAGTTTGGTTTCGGATGAGCCAGAACTCAAAGCTCTGTTGGGACAAGACAGCAGGTCCATGGTTGGTAGTGCTCTTCGGTATGTTTTGGCGCAGGATGTCTCAGTGGTTGTTCCTGGTTTGAGGTCAGTTGATGAGGTTCACATTGCCGCTGGGGCTGGAGAAGAATACAGCGGCTTAACATTAGAAGAGCAAGAACGCTTCAACGTTCACCTTGGGGATTACTGCCGTGATTGTGGTCTCTGCATGCCTTGCCCTCAAAACCTAAACATACCTGCAATTCTAAGGTTTCAAACGCTCAGTAACTGTTACGGCTTGAAGGTTTGGGCAAAGAAACTCTATAGTGGACTGGAAGTCAAAGCGGACAAATGCATCAAGTGCGGTCAGTGCACTGAGAAGTGCCCATACAAACTGCCCATTGAAGACATGCTAAAAAAGGCTAAAACCGAATTGCAATCTTAAGCTTGTGAGTACGCTGATTACTCTAAGGTTTCATCATAGACTTTGAGTACTTTTTTTACTATGATGCGCCAGTCAAACCGCTCCTCAACCGTTCTCCTAGCCAATGCACCCATCTCCGCCGCCTCCGAGGGATGCTCAAGCAAATACAAAATCCTCTCAGACATCTGCTTCTGATTGAACGGTTCCACCAAGAACCCGTTTTTGCCGCTCTCAATCGTCTCTGGAATGCCGCCAACGGTTGTTGTTACCACGGGCAAGCCTGTTGCCAGCGACTCCAAAACAGCGAACGGATGGTGCTCATAGAATGTTGAGAATGCGAATACGTCGGCGGCTTGGTAGAGTTTGGGGAGTTTCTTGTCGGGGTAGTAGCCAGTGAAGATTATGTTGTTTTTTATGCCGAGCTTTTCCGCATGGGAGAGGAGTTTTTTCATTTCGTCGCTTTGCCCCTTGCCGGAAATGATGAATTTGGCGTTCTTGAAGCGTTTAATCACGGCGGGCATGCTCTCGATGAGTGTAAATAAGCCTTTGCGGGCGTATAGTCTGCCGACTGAAACTATGGCTAAGTCGTCAGGGTTAAAGCCGAGTTCCTCTTTGACTTTGCACTTGTCAGCTGCGGGTTTGAACTTGTTTATGTCGACGCCGTTGTGGATGACGCGTATCTTGTTTTCTGGAATCTTGTAGTAGTTTGTGAGTTCCCATTTCGTGAAGTTGCTTACCGCAATGATTCTCTTTGCCCGAGAAAGCATCCTCTCCTCAAAGAAGCGCAAAAACCAGTTAAAACTAACCAGAAACTTCTCATTCGCATTCAACCTGCTAAACGGCTCTCTGCGTATGGCTTCCGCCTCCCCCTTCCAAGTGGAGTGAACTGTGCAAAGAAGGGTTTTCCCAAAGTTGGGAGGCACAGCAAAGCTTGGCGTGAGGGGAAGCTGGGGATGGGTGATGTCTACGTTGAGTTGGTCTTTTACGCTGTTGAGTTTACGGTAGCTTGAGCCCGCCAGCATGAACGATTTTATGATTGGGGTTTTGGGGATTTTTTGGAAGAAAACCTGGAGTTGCTCGTTAACTTTGACATCGACGGTTTGGTTTGAGCCTGTAGCGATGCAGATTTGGTAGCCGTTTTTCATAAGCTCGTTGGAGAGGTAGTAAACATAAGCGCCTGTGCCTCCAGTGAGCGGCCAGTACTCAGGCGTGATAAAGCATACTTTACGCACGTGTTTTCCTCCCCTTGCCCCTAAGGTAGCTAATTATGGTTGATGCTGCGCCGACAAACCAAGCTACCGCCCTCACAAAATAAAGCACCACCAACCGCAAAGCACCCCAATCGTCAAACTTAACCGCTACCTTAACCGCGGAATAAACAAAATAAACAGTCATTGCAGCCAAAACCAGCCCTGAAACAATCCACAGAGGTCTTAGCAACGGTATGATACTCAAAACAAAAAGCAAAATATCCGCCAACAGTAGCACGGGCTGAATATTCATACCCACATCCGTAATCTCGTCACCGCGAGCCAGTCGACCATGCTTAAAGTATAGTTTCAGCGTGTTCTTGCCGTACTGAAACTGCTGCCGATAGAACGCCCGAATGGTGGGTCGGTTAAAGTGGTAGCACACCGCGGCTGGTTCATAGGCGATTTTGTAGCCAAGTTGGCTTACCCTAAAGCCCAAGTCTGTGTCGTACTGGCTTGGCAGGTTCTCATCCCATCCGCCAGCCTCTTCAATGACGGCTTTTTTGAGCAACAGGTTCATGGTGGCTATGCGCCCAGTATATTTGCCTATGCGGCTGTACCGTGTTTTAAGCTCGTATCCAATGCTTTTTGCCCAGGGGTTCTGGGTGTTCCAGGTTTCGATGCTGCCGCTTACCCCGGCCACTTGAGGGTCCTGCAGATGCGGCACAAGCTTTCGCAGCCAATCCTTCTCCACTTTGGCATCGGCGTCTATGAAGCCTAGGATTGGGTGGCTGGTGATTTTCATGGCATAATTGTATGCGGCTGGCGCATTCAACCGTATAGAAACCACTTTGATAGGGTACTGCTCTGCTATTTGGACTGTTTTGTCTTTGGAGCCGCCGTCCATGACGATGATTTCGAAGAAGCCCTCAGGATAATTTAGGTTTAGAATGGATTTGAGGCATTCATCCATGGTCTGCTCGCTGTTGTAGGCAGCCACAATGATTGAAACTTTGGGAAGAGACGCCTCAGCCAACCAGTTCACCCCTTAATATACGCCAGCACTATTGAAAGCAGGATTTTTGAGCCGTCCACCATGGGGTCAACGCCTGACCTGCCGTAAGTGCGCTGCTCAAAGCTGATGGGCACCTCGGTGATGCGAAAGCCCTCTTTGGCGGTTTTTACCAGCATTTCAGACTCTATTTCGTATTCGCCTGACTTTAGCTTTTGGTTAGCCAGAACTTCGCGTTTCATGGCCCGGTATCCTGATTGGGAATCGGTTATGGTTGTGCCCGTTAACAGTTTAATGAGGAAGTTGAAGACTTTGACGCCGAAAGCGTTGAGTTTTCGTGCCGCCACTCTTTTGTGGTTTAGGTACCTTGAGCCGATGACTAAGTCTGCTTTGCCTTGCAGAACAGGCGCCAACACTTCAGGAAGCTCCTCAGGACGATGCGAGCCGTCAGAGTCGATGGTGACTATTATGTCGCCTTTTGCTTTGGCAAACCCTGCCCGCAGTGCATAGCCCTTGCCTAGGTGCTGCTTTAGGGTGTAGACTTTGGCGCTGTGCTTTTTGGCAACTTTAAGGGATTTATCATATGAGCGGTCATCCACAACTAGTATCTCATACTTTAAGCCGATTTGCTGTACGGCGGCTTTGGTGCGGTCGATGATGTTGCCTATGGTTAATTCCTCGTTGTAAACGGGAATTATGATGGAAAGCAGCTTTTGGTCTGGGCTCATTTGGTTATTGATGCCAATGGAAGAACTTATAAAGTTTGGCTACTCCAACCTTGTAACCAGTCGAATGGAAAATTTGATGCAAAAAGATGGAAACCGCCATGAACCAAAAAGTTGAAGCCGACAAGAAAGTGTGGTTTTCCATGTGGTTTTTAGGAGCAATTGTGACTTTTGGCATAGCTTTTTTCCCCATGTTCTACCGTCTGGTTGAGGGCAGAAACAGGCATTTTAGGCGTGAAGCCGAACTAGATCGGCAGATTACCGATTACCTCAATAGCAAAGGTAAACAACCACCAGCAATAAACAAGGGTCTTGCAGAGAGAAACGCCACTGTTTGGGCTGCCAGCATCGTCCTTGTTGTTCCAGTCTTTATCATACTGTATTTGTTGTCTAGAGATTTGGCGGTGCACGAGGTCCAGCAGGATGCTTTTCTTGCCGCTGCTTTTCCCGAGCGGATGTTTATGCCACAGACAATACCGATAACAAAATATGCCCTGATAACCATAATTACGTTGGGCGTTGGAGCAGTTTACTGGCTCTACAAAGTCACCAACTTGTATAACGCCCACTACAAAGCGCACATGCATCTAGAAAAAGAAGCGGCAAGACTGATGGAGGAAGAGAGAGTTGTCAAGCACATGTAAAAAACGCAGATTCGTTAGCCACGGCGGAGACATCTGGGGTTTCAGCAGAAAATATGGCATTCCTCTGGAGGAAGTGCTTGAATTTAGCGGTCCAATTAACTTTCTTGGTCCTTCGCCTAAAGCCTTGGAAGCGGTAAAGCAGTATGCTAAGCTTATTCGGTATTATCCTGACCCTAACCCATTGGAGTTTAAAGCGGAAATTGCTAAGTACGTGGGTCAAGGTGTAGACGAGGGCAACGTGATTTT
>QYYE01000029.1 GCA_003589585.1 Candidatus Bathyarchaeota archaeon | reverse complement strand
CATCATAGCTTCAGTTATCACAGTGGTTTTTTACCGTATTAACCTCAACAGTGCAAGGGAGCTTTTAAGAAAGGCTGAAATCTAAAACTGCCTGAATTTAGCCTTAATTTCCAAGCACTTTATTTATTCCAAAATCTCTTAACAATACTGAGGGCATTTACTTGCCTAAAAGGTTGAATGGTTTTCACCATCCCGCTAAGAAATTTGCTCTACCAATTGCTATAATTGTGCTCTTAATTGTTGCACTAGCGGTTTTTATCAATCAACCCGCAGCCGCACAGACAGATGAAGAGTTAGCGGCAAAATTTGCACCACTTCTCCAGTTTGCTGGTGGCGAGCAGTTTTATCCAACCAGCGTAGACTACATTATAGACAACTCAGCACTCAAACAACGACACCCAAACGGCTCCTCAACCCTCATCGACCCTGAACCTAGACCAGACAACCTCGGAATCAACACGACGCCCGACATGTTTTTGGATAATAAGCTGGGAACCTTCGAGAGCATTGCTGCTGATTACCAGGCAAGAGCCGACGAATTAGGGTATTATACGTATATCCATGTTGTTAGAAACCAAACATCCGTTGTTGTGCAATACTGGCTTTTCTACGTTTACAATAATGGCCCCTTAAATGACCACCAAGGCGACATTGAAACTGTTACAGTTTTTGCGGATGCTACTGGCAACGCTCAGTGGGTCGTGGTTTCACAGCATAACTCAGGTCAAAACGCTGCTTGGGCTGACGTGGAAAAAGACGGCAATCATCCTGTTATCTACGTTGCCCAAGGCTCCCATGCCAACTACTTCCGCTCATACCAAGGCAAGTTTGGACTAGAAAACGATGAAGTGGGGGCAGACGGCAAAACCATAACCCTAAACCAACTCAACCTAGTCCTACTGGGAGAACCGCTTAATCATCCTCCTGAGCAGAGTTGGCTAGATTTCCAGGGAAGATGGGGATATGTAGGCACTGACGAAGAAATTGTGTTGGGGCGAGCTGGCCCGTTTGGTCCTGTTTTTAGCCGAAACGGGGTGAAGTGGTCTGAACCTGACCAGTTCTTGGCATCCACTTTCCGAGTTGATGGTAACTATTTTGTTTTGGCTTGGTTGGTTGCTAACTTTTTGCTTCTTTACCTGATTTATTTCTTGGCACGGTTCGGCTGGAAAAGCTGGAACATAATCAGGTTCTACCGCAGGCATCACAGGCTTTTGGTCGGCAAATTTCTTGCAAGTCGCGGTGGAAAAGGCTTCGTGATAGGGCTCTTTGCCATCTTAGTGGCGTTTTTAGGGTTACTGTTGCCGTGGTATGGCATAACTGCTTTCCCAGAAACCAAACCGCTATCAGAGGCAGGCATTCCATTAATGACTGTGGATGGAGTGCAGGGCGTCAGGGTTAACCTGTTCTTAGGCGACAGCAGCGCTGAGTCAACCTCTGGATTTAGAACGTTGTTTGCTACGCGGTTGCCTTTGGCGCTGATTTTTGCGGCTGAACTCTTCTTGCTGTCGCTTGATGTTATAGGTGTAAGGTCGGGGAGAGCGCTTGGCAGAAAATTCATCGTCAGCACTGTTACCATTTTGCTGCCTGTTTTTCTTATTTTGATTTTTATTTCTCAATTGTCAGCGCTTGTCCCTTTGGCTTTGCAGCAGACGCCGACCGTGGAAATCACCGAAAGTATCCAAGCCTTAGTGCAGACCATATCGGCTAATCCTGCTTACGGAACAGCAAGCATGTGGTTTCCAATCATCGGCACCTCAACCGTCTGGTGGGGTTTAAGCGTTGGGTCTTACTTGTTGATTGCAGCTGCCCTACTTAGCTTAATTAGCGGGATTGTTATGCATTCTGCCCCTGACCTTGAGCCCAAACAAGATTAGTCGTAATGATTTTGCAACCACAACACTTATCGAATTTGTACAGAAACTATAGGCAAATTTAAAAGCAAATTAGTGCTAAAACGTTAGCTAACAGAGGGATATCCAGATGGGTAATGAAGGGAAGGGAACAATATTTAAGCGCAAAGACGAACGGTACCTGCTTTACCTGCCGGTACGCGTCGTCGACGACAGCATGTTTCCACTAAAATGTGAAGGCTCCATGCCTGTCAAAGTAAGCTTTTGCCCCAATGACGGCAAACTCGTAATCGAGAAATGGAAAGAAGAAGAAACTTAGTAAAAAATTCTGAATTTTCTGATTTTATTTAAATTCACCTTATTCTCAATTCTGAACCCGGAGAATTGTTCCTAAAACATAAATACTAATTTAATTCAAAGAATAAAGCTGGCGTATAATCTACAAGAGGTTATACGCTAAAAAGCTTAGGAGAATCGAAAAAAGAAATGCAGAAAACAAAAGCTAACGCCATTATGATTGCTCTAATTCTTTTATCGTCTATGGCTATAACCCTTACTACTCTACCATTTGCTAATGCTCAAAGTTCTGGCGAGATGACTTCTTACGCATACATCTTTGTTGCGCCTGACCCGATAGGAGTCGGTCAAAGAGTATACATTTCAATGCTGGTTGATGTATCATTGCCGAATGCATTAGTTACTAATAATATTAGACGCCATAATTATGTGCTAACAATTACTAAGCCTGACCAAACCACTGAGAAGTTTGAGTGGCCAATTGTTGATGACACCACAGGAGTAGCCTTCTTGGCATATACGCCTACTCAAGTAGGTGTATACACGCTCAAGTTTGATTATGGAGGGCAAACGTACACTTGGAATTCAACTGCTGCAGAGAGGACATGGACCGGCACAAAGTATCTACCCGCCACCAAGACAACAACACTCACTGTGCAAGAGAACCCAGTGCCCGAACCTTTAGGCAGTTATCCTCTGCCAACCGAGTACTGGACTCGCCCAATAGAAGGCCAAAACACAAATTGGTATACAATTTCTTCACATTGGCTACGAGGCGCCAATTTCGGTACTTTCCAGCTATCGACAGGTTATAATCTCTGGCAAAGGGACGGAGTTGCACCCAATTCTGCCCATATCATGTGGACAAAACCAATAGAGTTCGGGGGAGTCGTTGGAGGAACCACGGACATTCTTGGTGAAACCCATTATTCTGGCGGTTCATACGAAGGCCGATTCGTTAATACCATTATCATGCATGGACGACTCTACTATCAACTACCGCTGGGTCACTCAGGAAGCGGTGGAGGATACGCTTGTGTGGACCTGCGAACTGGCGAGCAAATATGGTATCGTGATGACCTAGGCGTTACTGGTAGACCGGCACCCTCATTTGGGCAAATATACGGATTTGAAACAGAAAACCAGCATGGCGCAGGCGGAGGCATACTATGGCAAACATCAACATCAGGCGGCATAACTACATGGCAAGCTATTGATCCATTCAGTGGGAAGTGGTTGTATAACATAACTGATGTTCCATCAGGCGTTGATGTATACACTGGCAAAGGAGAGATTGTGCGCTATGTGCTTAACTATGCTGGACGCTGGTTGGCCCTATGGAACTTCAGCGAAGCACCTGGTGCACGAGGCGGAGCATCAGGATATAGCACTAACCAATGGAGACCCAACGGAAAATCAATCAATGCTAGTACCGCATACTCTTGGAACGTAACAATACCAAACCTGCCTGGACTCACATCCCCTGTAATCTTCGCAGTTCTGCCTGGCGACATTATACTCGGTAGAAGCAGCAATATCGCTCCTGGCGTCGGCAGTTCTCGGACTATGCAAAACCCGTATACTGTTTGGGCTTTAAGCGATAAACCACAGTCACGAGGCCAACTACTATGGATTAAAAACTATTCCGCACCATCAGGCAACCTGACTCGCAGACTTGGACCCGTTGATCCGATAAACCGTGTGTGGACCATGACAGATGGAGAAACCATGCAGTGGCTTGGCTATAGCTTGGATAATGGAAACCTGTTATGGGGGCCCTCTCAGTTTGACCTGCGTGACATTCAATTCTTCGGAAGCGGAGAAGGCTTCGGTCAAAGAGCGGTAACCGCTTACGGCAACGTTTACGTGCAAGGATACGGTGGAGAACTTTATGCATTCTCGACACAAAGCGGTGCTATGCTGTGGAAATACAATAACACCGATAGCGGCATGGAAACGCCATGGGGATTGCGTCCGATTTTCATAGCAGCTATTGCTGGTGGAAAGGTCTTTGCTTTCAACAATGAACATTCGCCTAATACGCCCTTATACAAGGGCAATAGAGTATATGCTATCAATGCCTCAACAGGCGAGGAAATATGGACCATGCTTGGATGGGCTGGTCAGACAGGAGGAACAGGTACGTCAACAAGCGTTCTAGCTGAGGGCTTTCTGGTGTACTATAACTACTACGATAATTCAGTATACAGCATCGGAAAAGGACCAAGCGCTATAACAGTCACGGCATCATCAAAAATGTCAGCAGGTGGAGAGAAAATACTTCTTGAAGGCACAGTAATGGATATTGCAGCCGGTACTAAACAATCTGAACAGGCAGCACGGTTCCCGAACGGTGTTCCAGCTGTCTCTGATGCTAGCCAAAGCGCATGGATGGAATATGTCTACATGCAAAAACCGCGTCCAACTGACGTGACTGGTGTTGATGTCGTCTTAAGTGTGCTGGACCCGAACGGTAACTACTATGAGATTGGCACTGCTACTAATGATGCAGACGGTGTCTTCAGTCTAATGTGGGAGCCCCCTGTACCCGGCAAATACACTGTCGTCGCACGTTTCGCTGGGACAGAATCGTATTGGCCGTCACAAGCTACTACCGCCTTTGGTGTAATGGATGCACTGCCAGCTACTCCTGAACCAACACCACTACCTCTGTCCATTGCTGACATGTACTTCATTCCAGCTATCGCGAGCATAATCGTTGCAATCGCTATAGTCGGTGCTTTACTAGCTCTGTTACTTCTTAAGAAACGAGCATAGTCTACGGAATAAATTATTTCCCTCTTTTCTTTCTTTTTCTTGAGGCTTTACAACTAATCTAACCAAGCATCCGACATTCCTCGAAGCATCAGTTACCTCTCTACGAGAACATGCATACCATAAGCAACTTCGTTAAGAATTACCGATTTTGCGACCTTAACTTCCAAAAATCTTGGTTCTGTCACGAAAGGTTAAATTGCGTTGTTGTCGCTAAGTCTGAAGCATGTCTTTCCATGTTAGACGCAAGGACCGAGAAATCACCGACCCAGCCGAGCTAAAACAAGTGCTAAAAACCACCAAGTACGTGACAATAGCCCTCAGCATGGACAATGAGCCTTACCTTGTCTCATTAAGCCACGGCTATGATGAAGCCAAGAACTGCCTGTATTTCCACTGTGCTCCCGAAGGCAAAAAGCTTGTCTACGCGAAAGCAAACAATAAGGTGTGGGGGCAGGCAGTGCTTGATTACGGTGTAACTGATGAATGTGACTACGCTTACACTTGCGTCCAATTCTTTGGCAGACTGCATCTGATTGAGGCTTTAAGTGAGAAGCAGCATGCAATAGAAGTGCTGGTCCGGCAGCTTTCTGATAATCCTGAGGCAAAACTTGCAAAGATTAAGCCTGAAAAGCTCGAGCGGACAACGATGGGCAGAATTGACATCGAATACTTGTCAGGTAAGAAGCATCAGAACCCAAAAGAGCTACCGCTAAAGAGATAAAAGAAAAACAGAGAATGCTCTTTTTAGGCTTTCATTTTTCGGTAATCGAGAGTTGCCAAGACAACCAGAATGACGGTCCAGATTGCCCAGAACGCGAATGCAAAGCTAATTTCATACAGTACCAGCGCAAGTGCACGGTTAGCTATTGAGATGGCTATGACCAGAGGGGGTGCCCACAACTGTTTCTTTAGCAAGCCAAACAACGCGGCAATATAAACTACTGCAACAACCGCGAGAACGATGCTTCCGGCGAGGAGGGCGTTTTCTGTTCCAGCAGCGCTTGCGATATATCCGCCCAACAGCGAACCCTGTGAGTCAGGAATGGCATACCATAAGATTATGTTGCCTATGTCGCCGATAATGTTCACCAGTACGAAGAGTACTAGGATGTTGTGTATTAAGCCAAGTTTTGTTTTGGTTGACATACTTTCTTCTCTTTTGTTTTTTGTATTTAAAACTTGCTTTACCCCAAAATTTAGGCTCTCAGTGAGTTAACTGTCGTTAGCCAGACAAGTTTACCGCATAAATCCTCAGGTTAGCATTCGTATAAACGGTCTTTAGCCAATCAACCTGATTAAACCGTTCAACAACTCCTAGATACTGCCTTTGCTCTTCAGAACCAACGTAAATGTATCCGATGTTGTAGGTTTCAACAACTTCTCTAAGGTCAGTCACGTTACCACTATAGGCTCTATCAATGTCAGCTTCCCGCCTCCAGATATCATCAAGCGGAATCCCATGCCCATAAGCCCAATTCACATACGAGGAAACCCGAAGCCTTCCGCCAATCATCGAAGGCGGCGAATGAATCGAGTAATAAGTCAAAAATACCGAGCCCTCAGGCGTGTTCTCCTGTACCCACATGCCCAACTCGTATTCACTCCAGTTTGCTGCTGGATAGTTTGTGCCAACGTTGTAGATGATGACGCTGGCTGAAGTGAGAACAGAAAGCAAAACAAGGGCAAAAATAACAACTTTCCGGGTCTTTGACAGAACCATACCGCACAATACCGCTATGGGTATCCAAGCGAATATGAAGAACTTGTACATGTCCCAAGTGTTCGGCGTTAGCAGCAGAATGTTTGGTATCAGAAAGAGAATAAGGAAGGTTGCTTGCAGGTGCCGGCTACCAGATTTAACAAAAGAAAACAGGGCAACCAAAAAGGGAACGCCAAGGTTCAGGAAGTAAAATAGTGGATTGCTGGCAAAATTAATTATCCAGCTGGAGCTAACCGATATGGAGACCGGTGGTCCGCCTGATAAAATAAAAGGCAGGGCTAAAACGCTTGGCACTAAAAAGTACAGAAAGCTGAGGGTGAAGCGTTTGAGATTAAGCAGAACTGCCGCTGCATATGCCATGTAGCAGCAGAAGAATGCGATGTTATGGAACTGGAACACTAAACCAGTGATGATACCCGCCAGCAGGATTCTGTTTTTGCTCTCCATATTCCTAAGCAAAACCAATACCAAAACGAACGCGGGCAACCCAATCAGTAGCGGTCTTTGCTGGAGCAAGTTGTCAAAGACGGAGGGTAACCCGAACAGGTTGCCGTACTGGTAAATGTAGTTTGTTGAAGCATTAAACTGCCCACCAAGCAAATCGGAGAGCAAGCCAAAATAGCTCAGTCCCCAACCGAAAACAGCTATTACTGTGGCGATGATGGCGGTTCGTCTACCGTATTCTCGTGCCAAAGCGTAAATGGCGAGGGCAAAGACAACTATGAAAACAGCGTTCAAGAAAGGCAGCAGTTGAGGTAGGTAACCGTAGACTTTCTCTATGGCGGCGGTGTGGAAATCTACAAAGTAGTGGTAGGTCATTTTTTCTCCTGCAAAGTTAGGCATCTGAGGAGGGAAATTGCCGTTGTTTATGCTTTCAATAATTTCGTAATGCAAGGGCGTGTCTTGCCAGTTAGAGCCAGTAATGACTATGCCTGATTGGGTTTCGAACCACACGCTCCTAAAGAGAACAGCCAAGGAGATTACGAAAATCAAGAGGAAAAGTAGCAGGGTCGTTTTCTTGAATTGCCTGATTTTAAGTAGTGCTCGGGGCTGGATGGGCTCGCCCTTCTTGAAAACCACCAGAGTGTAGACGGCTGTCAAGAGCAGGAAGCTGAGAAGGATTGTTTCTCTTGAATATCCCAAAGTCAAAGACAAGTAGTAAACAAGCTGTATGGAGACCAGAACACTGATAACTGGTATTGACGCCCAAAGCTCATGCTTTTTGAGGGAAAAGAACCTAAAGAAAATCAGTCCTGGAATCAGAAAAGTAAAAACTAACGCCGCTAAGAGGGCAATATGTGATGAAATAAACGCTGTTAAAGTTAGGAGCAGGAGCACAAGTGAGAGCCAGTATTTCTGTAAAACTGACCTGTCGGCGCTTTTCCCTATTATGGCTTCTCCATCCCTTGAAGTGATTTATCTGTAATATCTTCAAACACTATAAAAGCTGTCGCTAACCCCGATTCGTACCCATCTATTGTTTTAAGCATGATTTTAACACACTGTTTAATGCCATATCCGAGAAAGGTTAATTAGCTAAATCTGTAAGTATTGTTGCGGCGCTCAAGCCAAAGAGAAAAGAGAGCCCAGGTAGTATAGTTCGGTCTAGTATAAGCGGCTGTCGCCCGCTAGACCCGGGTCCGAATCCCGGCCTGGGCGCCACTTCACCTTTTAGAGTGCTTTTATGGGCACAAACTTAATATCGATGGTTTAATCGTTTTACTATTGAGGTATCGTTGTGGACACCGTCGTAGTTTCTTCTAAATACCAAATAGTTATTCCCCAAAATGTAAGGGAAAGAATTGATTTAAAGCCAGGGCAGAAAGTGGTTGTTATAGAAAAAGACGGCGTAATACATTTAGTCCCTCAAAAACCAATTAAAGAAATGAGAGGGTTTGCAAAGGGCATTGACACTAGCCAACTTAGAGATGAAGAGGATAGATTTTGATTCTTATCGATTCGTACGGCTGGATAGAATACTTCACCGATGGCCCGTTAGCAGAAAGTTATGCACCTTACGTTGAGGGGGCAAATGAAGAAGAGTATGTAACTCCCGCTATTGTCGTCTATGAGGTTTGCAGAAAAATCAAGAACTCACAAGGCGAAAGAAACGCCTTGGAAGCTTTTGCCCAAATTTCACGCACAACAATTGTAGAGTTAACAAGCACTATATCGTTGAAGGCAGCCGACGTCAGTATTGCTTTGAAGTTGGGCGCTGCTGATGCAATTATTTTTGCAACTGCTCAAGAATGCGGTGCCGAGATAGTAACGAGCGATAAACATCTTAGAGATTTGAAAGGTGTAAAATTCGTCGGTAAATAAGCTTGATTTGGCATTTTTGAGCTAATATTTATCTTATGAGAGAGCATATTGTTTGGCGGGGTGTGCTATTTTGGACTGGCTATTAGCGATAATAGTTCTGACCTCTGTAATTCTAGTAATAATCGTAATTGCATATCGGTTCGTCCTAGTTCCTCTTCTAAAAGAAACCAAATGTCCCCGATGCGGTTCCACATCCATTCAAAAAACTCCTAAACAATGGGTAACTTCACCTGGCACTACAGGCCGTCAACCCATAACTTTCATGAGTCATTACAAGTATAAATGTCGAGTTTGCCAAAATGAATGGGAAGACTACTAAGCAGCCCCTTATTACTAAATTTGTTGAATTCTCTTTGTTCTGTCTTTTGGTTGTTTTTTTGGCGCTTGCTTTTCTTTTTCGGAAGTACTCGATGTGGGGGTTTTCTGTTTCTCTATGCACATTCACATGCACAAGAAGGTGCCTTAAGCATGGAGCCATATACTGCATGTGAAAGAAATCGCTTATCTCACACCGAAACAGGCGCTGGGAAACATTGCAGGAGCAAAAAGCAATCGCCTTCAATTGCAGTCTTGTGGCAGCCATAAACTGCCACACTCACATAAAGAGGCAGAGCCGTCAGATTGATTTGCTAATAAGCTATGCTTGAACAGACGGTGCAGTGGAGAAAAAGTCGCTAATCTTCTTTTGGAAAAGCGCTCTCTTAATCAACTCGCTCTGCCGAATCCACCGTTGCAGGGGAATCTCGAACCTGCTGCCGATGAACTGCAAGGACTCAGCCAAACTCTTGAATAAATATGGCTTCTGACGCATGGCATTTCGCACGTTCTCACGCACCTGCCAAACCCCAATGGGCATAATGTAACCTGGTCTTGCTTCCCGAAGAACAATAACCGTGGCTTGGCGCCGCTCACGGAGGAGCTGCTCGCAAACAGCTAAGCGTGCGGAATAGTAGCAGCCGCCTATCTCGGCATAAGTTGTTCTTCCATTGTTGTCTTCCCAGTCAGAGTAAATCGCTATACTGGTTCCATTGGGGTTCCAAACGGTGCCCGGGTACCAGGCTTCCATGGACTCGTAGCTCCACTGGGCAGGAATCATCAGTATCTCAAACACGTTATCCATGTAAACAGACTCGTAAACCCGCCACTCGTTGATTTCAGGCAAGGTCTTTACCTGTTCCACTAAGTTTTTGGAGACAATGTCATCCACGGCGGTTATGCTCCAGCGTGTCGGAACCAAACGCCGCTTCTTCTCAAGACCAAAAGCGCCGACGCTGAAGGCTTTCTGAATCTTGGTTACCATGACGCCTCGGTTGTAGAGCTCCACCACTGCCTGCGTAGCCCGCAAATCCGTATCATAATATGCCTTCTCTATCTTGTCATTGTAACGTGCGTTGCCCACACGGAGGTCACGGATGGGCGCTGAGGGACCAAACGGTTGCACATCGTCATCAAGAAAGATTGAGCCTTTAGGTTTCTTGGTGAGGTTCAACTCGATGTCTACGCTGCTGTCGGCGAGGGCTAATTCCCGTGTTTGGTCTAGGATTTTGCCTGCATCCACGAACTTTTGCACGTTAACCTGATGCTTACCACGCACAAGCAAACTGCGAAAACCGACAATCTCATCCATCGACTTCCCAAACCACCGTTCAGGCAAATCATAAATGCTTGTATCCTCATGCACAGGCGGCACAAGCGGTCCAGCAAAAACGTTGGGATAGCCGATTCTTCCAATGAAAACGCTTGGCGGCGACATTCCTTGGATGTCTTCGCTTGCCATTAACGGGACGCTTTTTAGGAAATAGTTAACTTTCACCATTATGGAGCAGCGGGTTTTGCCGCAGAGAAACCTTGAGCCCTTGCAGATTACGCATAGGCTGTTTTGGCGTGTGCGGGCAATGATTTGGCTGTCATCAACGGCAAGGCTGCTTTTTAGAATTTCCTTTAACCAATTATCAGTAGCACGAACGGGCTGAACAGATTTGGATGTTTGGGTCATGTCGTACTTGCATGATGTATGCAACTGTCTTGATATGTTTTCTGTCATTGAAGGGCTCAAAAACCAAGCGCCTTGCTCATGCAAATATTGATTGTGTGCACAAAAAAGTCTAAATTAACCCAAACCAAGATGTCTTAAGGTGACTTGTTTGAAAACAGTACTATTTATCTGCACGCATAACTCAGCTCGCTCTCAAATGGCAGAAGCCTTCCTAAACAAACTCTGCGGAGACCAATACCAAGCCAAAAGCGCAGGAGTAATCCCCACACAAATAAACCCTTACGTTTCAATGGCAATGGCAGAGGTCGGACTGGACATTTCGGGTAACCGTTCCAAAAGCATAACCGAATTCCAGGGACAAACCTTTGATTTTGTGGTTACGGTTTGTGATTTGGCACGTGAAGCCTGCCCTTTTTTCCCAGGCAAAACCGAGATGCACAAAACTTTCAATGACCCCTCCAGCTTTAAAGGCACTGATGAAGAGATAATGGTTAAGGTTAGGCAGGTTAGAGATGACATCCAAAACTGGGTGAAAGAAACATTTTGCAAAAGCAACTTGCCCAAGCAAACGTTGACTTTGCCCTAAAACTTATCTGCCTTTTGCGTGTCCCAGCCACCTTGACCGTTTAAACAATCGCCGTATCGGTTCAGGCAGCCTGAGCCTTATGGCATCAACTATAGCCCAAAGGCTAGAGAACTTTATGGGCGCTATGTTTGCGTCGATTATTTTTAGGTGCCCATTGACGTTTCGTATGTTGTCATAGTTTATGTCAAGCAAACCGTACTCTGCGCCGATTCGCCTTAGCTGGTTTAGTTCTCGCATGGAAACCTCTGCTTCCTCTCCGTGCTCCTGCAAAAGGCAATACCTTGTATGCCAAAAAATGCGTGCAAAATAAACATGCCTAAGCTTAGGCGGAAAACGCTTGTAGGTCAGGTGGTCTTGCTCTACGGTGTCTTTTCTTCCAATTTTGAGCGCCAAGTCCTGATGCTTGTATTGCAGGCGAAAAACCAGCTTGTGCACCCCAATGCTCTCCAACGCCGCTTCGGGAAAAATCATGAGGACTATGGCTTTGATATCGTATAGCGGGACAAAAGCGGTGTGCCTTGAGCTTCGGTAAGAATCGATTAAGTCATCGATAACTTTTGCCCTCTCGTTTAGGGTTCTGAATTTCACCTGTTAACTAAAGATTTTGAGGGTTATTGGCTTTGCGCTATCCAAAACAGTCACTTAGGCAGCTAACACATATGCCCATATATCGAAAACCGTCTCATTCCAACAACAGAAAGCTCACTTATATTCATTTTTCAGGCATCGTATCTAAAAAGTCAAGAAGGCTTAAACGTGAAAAGACAGTTGCTATTCGCTATAACTTTACTATTGCTTGTTGTTTCAGCCGTTGGCATGACCGTTGTGGCAGAAACGTCTGTTGCTGTTTATGTGCTTGACCCTACTAAGGCGGAGAATGGTGCAAAAGGTGTATTGTCTCAGGGACATTGGGTTGGAGAAATCCCGGTACGATTGACTTTGGGGACTAAAACTGTTCAAACTCTAGCTTACTGCATGGATCCTGACGGCACGTTAAACACAGGCACAACGTATAATGCCCAATTGAGCGATGTCACCGATAATGACCAGTGGAAAGCCATAAGCTACCTATTAACCTGGAATCAACCCGAAGATAACAAGGCAGGAGCCCTAAACCAAGTAGCCATTTGGAAACTGCTGTACAGCACGTTTACACCGCAATCTTGGCTTAACGGAGACCTTGCAAATTCAGGAATAGGCCTTGCCGATGAGGTTTACGGCAGAGATGTAGGCAGAATAACCGACAGGTTTGAGTGGATTTCCCCTGTCACAGGTAACATGTCGGCGCTACAGGCTAAACTAGGCGAAACAATACGGTTTGAAGCTCAACTTACCACTGCTTCTGGGGTTCCACGGCCCAATGTGAGAATCCAGTTTAGCGCAGTAATCAACATGCAAGGAGTTATCATACAGTTAAACTCTACATACGTAAATCCGATGGTTACTCACACCGACAGCCAAGGAAAAGCCAGAGTAGACATCACTGTGCCCGCTGACTCAGCCCTTGGTGCAACCATAGAAGTTAAAGCCCAAACAAGATGCCACTGGCCAGGCTTGTACCTGGACCTTTCAGACAAAAACCAAGACCTCATAGTGGTCGATGAAGTATTCGAAATGACAACAACCTGCAACCTGTGCATTTTAGCCTACATCATGGTGGTGCCAGAATCACCGATAGGCCCAATAGCAGTCATAACAGCGTTTGGAGCAGCATTTGCAGTTTCCTACAAGCTTAAAACAAGAAGCAAGAAGCATTAATCTTCCTTTCCAAGTTATCTTCACTTTATCAGTTTTAGCTCTTTCTTTAGAATGTTAAGAAAGCGGGTGCTGGATATGTAATGGTCTGCATAGGTTTTTCCGTCGTTAATTAGGGTAAAAGTGGCATAAATGGAGGGTGCATTCTGTGTTTGCTTGGCGTTTGTCAATTCAGTTATCCTGATTTTCAAGCCTTTCCCTTGAATTATTTCGCTTAGTTCACTGATAAACCGGACGACCCACGGGCACTGCTTAGAATAAACAATATTCAACCCTTGGTAGCCAGCTAACTGCTTTCTCCAGTCCCTAAACTTTGGCAAGTCCCCCTCTCGCAACGGTTTCGCCAACAAGGAAAACTGGTCATCCCTCTCAACAACCTCAAAACCATTCTTGAGGAAAACACCTTGACCAGCCATGAATGAACCATCACTGACAATGACTGCGACGCCGTTTTTACCCTGTTTCTGGGCATCTTTGAGGCATTCCTCAATCAGAACAGAACCGTATCCTTTCTCCTTGTATTTGTTGGGGGAAATCCATATGCAGTGAATGAATAGGTAACGTGCAACGTCAACTGCCCGCCAAGCAAACTCGCCAGGAACGTATTCTATGAAGCCGACAGTTTTCTTCTCGCTCTCAACAAAAAGCAGCTTAACTGTGAAGCCTTCAGAAAAACGCTCCTGTAACCACTCAAGCTTTAGCAAGTGCCCCGACTGCTTTGGATTCAAAAAACAAGGACAGCCGAACTCCCTGTAGTTCTCAGGAGTCAAACTAACTATTCTAACAGTCTCGCTCATTTATCGGTCCACCACTACGTCATGGTATTATGGGCTTTAGGATTTTTCCTTTTCATTAGATATTTTCATTTTGGGTTGCGCTGAGTTATTTTTCGAGTTTAGTATGGAGTTTTTTTTCTTTTACGTGGGTGGCGGTTTTAGGGCTTCCACAAGACAGTAACAGAAGGCGACTGCTTTCTGCCAAAGCAACGTTTCCCAACTCCTGTTATGGTGTGAGATATGCATTTTTCTCCACACGCCCAACATGGCTCCATGTTAAAAGCACCTTCTTGTGGATGTGGAACTATGTTAAGCTTGCTTTTATTTCCACACCAGAAAATCTCAAAGGCAGCATTTTCTTTATCGAGTTATCTTTAAGATATACTCGTACAATTTTATGTTAGAGTCTTCAGCAGAGGTAAGAATTCTTCCACACTTGAACTGAAGTCTCTCAAATAGTTCTATACTTGGATGGTTAATAGTTCTTACTTAAAGCCCAAATGCCCTTAAAGTCTAAATCTCTAAGAAAAGAAACTGATTTCAAAACCAATTGGCTTCCTGCGCCTTTTCCTCTGTACGTGGGTTCTAGAGCTAAATGGCCTACTTCTCCTTTGTTCTTCTTTGCAACGGCGCAACCAATTACTTTGCCCTCTTGCTCAAAAACAAACCACTGGTGACTTGCATCTCGTATTTCCTCTGGGTCAGGATAAATGGGATAATTCAATATAACGAACCAGTCTTTCGATATGAGGCATATCTGTTTGCAAGTTTGCTCTTCTAACAGGCATTTTTTATGCCTCTTTAAGGTAGGTAATTAACCTCGCCCAATCACCTGTCTTTTTCAGTTCTCCATTTTCAAGTAACCGGACGATTGCCTGTTTGCTATAGAGTCCTCCCGTCTTGGGGTAAATACGCCGTGATATAAGTGTAAAAGAACGATAGCGCACATCTTTTAATTTTTCGTCTGTTATTTCATGGGTGTAACCTTTTCTTTCTGATAGAACGATAACACCAAATCGTAAATGCGGAAATGCACCTTTCAGTTGCTCGAAGTTGGCCCTTATTCTTTCTGACTGATTTGCCACAGCATTATTCTTGATCTCTAAAACGGTATCTACCTCATTGGCGGGATAATCCATCTGGTTTGGGTTAACTTTGGTTTTTAGCAATAACAAATCATTCCTGATATTAGACCCTATAATCCGGACATTTGGGTTAAGCGTAAGATTGAAACCTTTTTTGAGTAAATGCTCGCGCACAACGGTTTCGGTTGCAATTCCACTTTTATTCTGAGGGGTTTCTTTCTTTTTCTGCGCCAGGTATTCTTCTGCAACCTCAACAAGCATTTGGTACTCTTCATCTTCCTTTGTCAAAAAGGGCTTTTTCAGTTTATCGAATAATGACATAAACAGACGTTAGTACTTTTCAGTTAAATAACTTGCCATACAAGCGGTCGTAAGACTCAATCAGCTAAAAAAGAGAAATACCGATAATGTTTTGTTAATGATAACCTTCGAACCAAAACCTAAATTAAAAATCAACCAGACAACCGTATGGAACACAAATGGTCAACAAGGAAAAGACTGATATTACTATACATCAGCAATGGGAAATTCAAAAAATGTCGATTTATTTACGAGCAGGTAGACTAAGTATCTTAAAATGCTGGGCTTGCCGGCAAAGAAAGCCTACGGCAAATTTTAAAAAAGCAATCCCTTATACACAAGCGTGAACCGCTCATGATAGTCATCCCTGCAACTAAAAGGTACATTTTGCCTTTCGCAACTCTTTCGGAAAAACGCAGGGAACCCTTTGATGCTCAAGTGGAAGGGGCGGCTATTTACGTTTTGGCTGAGTTTGAACTCGAAAAAGGCGCATCTGAGGAGCTTTTGTTTATTGCCAAATTTGGCTATCCGCTCTGGCTGGTTCCAAAAAACGAGGTAGCCCTGATTTTCGACGGCTTAAACAACTCTAGCTATAACTTGCCGTATAATGAGATACCAAACGTTAAGGCTTTCATGGAGAACTTGGAGCAGAACTCGAAGACGCGTGAGGGCTACATGGCGTTTCTGTCTGACCAAAGCAGCTATTTTCAGCAGCCTGTCGTGAAAAGTGGGTTAACGCTGCAAGGGTTAATCGCAGGCTATGATTTTAGAAACGAATTCGATGCATACCGAAAAGAAGCCACTGAAGTGACGGGGCAAGTTGAAAATGCTGCTTTGCTTTTGCCCCTGATGGATGAGTCAACGATTTCTTCCGTGATAAGTCAAGTGGACAATCTGCAAGCTCATCTATCACAGGAAGTTGAACGGCTTTCTGAATGCCTAAAACTCGTTAAAAAATTCACAAGCCAGTATGTCACAGAGCTGAACTTTCAAGCCGAAGCCTTCAGGGATGAGGCAGACGCCAAAATCAGGGCTCTGCAAGAGCTTGTTAACCCTCAAATCAGTCAGATAAGAAAAGACTTCAGCAATCAAATAGCCGATTTAACCGAAAGCTTTGACGACGAAATCTCTGCTGCAAAAAAGCAAAAAGCCAAAATTAAAGCGCAAATTGAGGGCACTGAGGCTAAGATTAGGCAGTACAAGGCAAATGCTCGTGCACAGGCTGCCAAGAAGCACTCGTACTACGCAAAAATATGGCAGGACAAAACCGCTAAAACCGAAAAAGAGCTTTCAGGGCTCAAAAAACAGCTAAAAAGCACAGACAAAAACCTCAAGGACTTATCCATCAAGAAGTCAGCGTCAATAGGCAGGTTGCAGTCTGAGCGGGAAGCAAAAATTGACCAAGCGCGCCAGCCCCTGCGTGACCTTGAAGCATCCCGCGATGCAAAATTTCTCGCCTACAAAAAAGAGGTGCAAGTTCTTGAGGGCAGGGCAAAACCAGTAGTTGACGGGCTGCTCGAAAAAGCTAAGCTGAGAGAAGCGTTTGCCGTCCAGTTTGAAACGTTAGGCGTAAAACGCAGCCAACAATTGAAAAACCCCGCCCTCATGTACATACCCTTCTACTTAGCTTGCATTCAACGGGGTTTTTCCAAGCGTTACTTCGCTTTGCCTCCATCAACTGTGGGCACCATGGGCTTTTCAGCCAAACTCAAAAGCGCCTTGGGTATGCCAAAAATCAAAGACCTGTTTGCCCCGCGCTTCCAAGCCATCACTTCGCTAGTCAGCAGTATCCAAGGGCTGGCTAAGCAAAGCACCATTCTGGAAGGGCAGATTGACGAGTTAGGCAAACGCAATGATCTCTTAAGCATGCGTAGCAGCCGTGAAAACATCAAAAAAGGCTTAGTTTTTCTTAGGTATGAGGGCTGGATTTCAGAAAAAGAGCAGCAATCTCTAAGCAGAAAATTACGTTAAGAAGCTGACTTAGCTTGCGGGCTGTTTCAAAAGCCTTATTGCCTTCAAACTTCTCTTTATGAGTAGCTGTCGCCGCTTTAGGCGTTAACAGTTGATTATTATGAGCGGTTTTAACAATTACATTCTAAAGGTTACAGACCTCAATGTGAAGTTGCAGAATCAGGTTTTGCTTGAAAACATCAGCTTTAGAGTTAGAAGAGGAACCACACTGGCTATTCTTGGACCTAATGGCGCTGGCAAATCAGTGCTTTTCAGAACCATGCTGAATCTGCTTCCGTACACTGGCAAAATTGAGTGGGCGCAGAAAGTGAAGATTGGCTATGTCCCGCAGCATGTCAGCGTGGCAGATGTTCCCATGTCGGTGAAAGAGTTTCTCTCTATCGGCGACGGGCACGTGGAGGAGGTGTTACGCATGGTTCGCTTAAATGATAAAGAGGTGCTAAATAAGCGGCTTGGAATTCTCTCAGGCGGGCAGTTGAGAAGGGTTCTGATTGCTTGGGCTCTAAACGATAAGCCGAACGTGCTGTTTTTGGATGAGCCCACAACAGGCATCGATGTTGACAGTGAAGAACCCATATACCTCATGCTCAACGACATAAAGAAAACCCAGAAAATCACCATCTTTTTGATAACTCATGATATTCACATCATAAAGGAAT
>QYYE01000028.1 GCA_003589585.1 Candidatus Bathyarchaeota archaeon | reverse complement strand
TTCTCCTAAAGTCTGGACCAAGCCTCAGCAAACCCTTTTTTTAACTTGTTTTTATCGTGTTTTTTTCTTATCGGTTTTTTGATTGCCAAAATTATTTAATGGGGTGGGTTGGGTGGTGGTTTTGCCTCTGTGAGGTGAAAAATGGCTCAAATTGCTGAATATGCCATGCTAGTGCCCACTTGCAATTCGTTGTTATTACTATTCAACGATTCTTGTGAGAAAAAAACCAAACGATACATGCTTCCACATGCACACCGTGACGGCTTCAACATGGAGCCATGTACCGCGTGTGGAGAAAAACGCATATCCCACAACCCAACAGGCGCAGGAAAACGTTGCAACCAAAAAAAGCAACCGTCCCCTATTGCAGTCTTGTGGCAGATTTAAAACCGTCACCTCACATAAAACTCATAACACAAGCGTTCATTGAAGTGGGGCATGAAAAGATTTTCGTAGAAAAGAGTTAAAAACCGCAAGACGACAGGTGTTTTTTAGTCTTGGACAGGATAGACGGTGTAAAGCTACCTCCGCCCAGCAGCAATTAACAAAAAACAAACAAGCCAAAAAGAAAAAGCACTAACACGAAAAAGCCACGCCAAATAGTCGCCTCAGTCATGACCCCTACATTTCTCATAGAAGCACTTGTTGTAGGCACACTACAGTCACAACCACTAAAAAGCCACAGAAAACTCAACTAAACCAGAGGTTTTATGAATTGAAAATTAGCATAATAGGAAAAGGCAACGTCGGGACAGCACTCGCCAAGGGATTAAGCCGCAAAGGGCATGAAATAAAATTTGGTCACCGCGACCCCAAAGAGCCAGTGGCTGAAGCAGCACAATGGGGCGAAGTCCTCATACTTGCCGTACCGTTTGGGAACAGTATTGACGCTGCAAAATCGATAGGAACACATGCAGACGGAAAACCCTTAATCGACGTCACCAACGCCATCGGACCCAACATGACCCTGGCAATCGGCTGCACCACCTCAGCCGCAGAAGAAATCCAAAAAACCCTGCCAAAAGCCAAAGTCGTCAAAGCCTTCAACACCGTGTTTGCAAAAAACCAAAGCACCGCCAAAGTCGGCACCGAACAATTAACAGCTTTCATAGCAGGAGACGATGCACAAGCCAAACAAACCGTTGCCCAATTAACACGTGACATAGGTTTTGACCCTGTTGATTGCGGTCCATTGCGGTCAGCGCGTTATTTGGAGCCGTTGGGAATGCTTATGATAACCCTTGGTTATGGCATTGGAATGGGAACCAACATAGGGTTAAAACTAGCCAAAGCCTAACAGCTACTTTTGCTCTTCTGCATGTCTTAATCCAAAATTAGACGGGCCGTTAACTACTTTTCCATATCCCGTGTACCTTGAACCGTGGCAGGGGCAATCAAACGTTTTTTCAGTCGAATTCCAAGAAACACTGCAGCCCATATGCGGACAAACCGAGGAGAAAGCATGCAGCTGCCCCTTGTCATCCTTATAAAATGCCAAGCGCGTTGTCATCCCACGTTTTACTATACTGCCTTGCTCAAGCGCCAGGTTTTCAGGCTGAGAGTCTTGCCCTTTAATGAAGGAATCAACCAGTTTTCTAGCCACATTAAAGTTTTCTTCAATTATGTCTATGGCTGAACCCAAAGTTTTTCGTTCAGGGTCATACATTTCCGCCCAGTCGTTTTCTTTGCCGAAAATCAAATCGCTAAGAACCATCCCTGCAAGTGTACCGTAAGTTGTTCCGTTACCCGAGTAACCCGTAGCCAAGAAAAGGCTATCTTTGTCACGTCCAATAAAGCCTATTTCATCGCCTGGATTAACAATCTGCCCTGACCAAGCATAAATTGCCTCGCCGCTTTGGGGAAAATGCTGCTTAACCCATGCTTTTATTGTGGCAAATCTTTGCATGCCATCATCTGCTTGACCGGTTTTGTGGTCTTGGGCACCTACAATCAAAGCGTCACTTTCTTCATCCAAAGGATGAATCCTGATGTAAGTGTAGGAATTGGCTAAGCCGCCCTGTTCCAGACGGGTACTCCAGTAGAGAGCGTCAGAAACATGTCCTTTCGGAACCTTAAATGCTACAACATAGGTTCGGTAAGGCGCCTGTTTCATGTGCATCTTAGCCCTCATGTTCACGGGAACATTGGTTGCCACAACAATGTTTTGTGCAGTAATCTTGTTGCCGCTTCTAGCCTTAACGGTTGGGCTTTCAAAATCGGTTATATGCGTTTCAGTAAAAATCTTCCCGCCATTACGAACAATCTCTCTGCACAGTCCGCCCAAATATTTCAAAGGGTTAACCCTGCCCTGCATAGGGAAACGTAGGCACAAACCAGGGTCAAAAGGCGAAGTTCCAGCGTGTTCCATAAACTGAACGTCGTCATTTCCCATTTGCTTTAGTGCTTCAAGCTCTTTGGTTAACTCTTCTTCGGAGCTTTCCTCATTAAGATACAGGTAACCATCAACTCTTCTAAAATCGCAGTTAAGCCCTTCTCTAGACACGTTTGCTTCAATGAGGTCGATGGCGGCTTTGTGGCTTTGCATGACTTTTCTGGCAATGTCTTCTCCATGCATGTGAATAATTTGGTGGTAGCGTGAGTCAAGGGCATAGGTTAAGTGGGCGGTGCTTCTGCCAGATTCTCCACTGCCAATGTAGCCATCGTCAACCAACGCCACGTTTCTACCTGCCTTTGAAAGAAGATAAGCCGTTGTTACACCGGTGAATCCCCCGCCGACAACGACGTCATCTACAGTTAAATCCTTGGTAAGTTTAGAGTATTCAATGGGTTGGGCGTCTCTGAACCATAAAGGCGCATTTCTTCCCGAAGTGACGACATCCATGTTTTCCAATGGGGTTTTGGAGACTATGTCAGAAATGCTGCTAACAGAATACAACTAAAAATGTCTCCTTGCTAAATTAGTCCAAATGTGCAGTAAACAAATAAGCCTTTGTGATTGGTTAGTAACAGCTACACGAAAATCTAGAAACCATTGCTCAATGAGTTATTTTATTTTGGAGTATTTTCGGTATTTACCCTTCACCTTATCGATAGGGTACTTTTTCTCGTTCTCCTGCAGCTTCTCCAACACAGCTGAAGACAAATCAATCCCAAGCCTGCTTGAAAGGTTAAGGGCGTAAGTAACCACGTCAGCAAGCTCCGACTTCACCTCACCAAAGCAAGAAGCATCGCCTAATGCCACTTCAACCTCTTCATCGCTGAGCCACTGGAACTTTTCCAGCAGTTCCGCAGCCTCGATGGAAATCGAAACGGCAAGGTCCTTGGGCTTTTGGTAACTCAGCCAATCACGCTCCTCAACAAACCTATCGACTTCAGATTTGAGTTTTGCAATAGTCATTTTTTTATCCAAGCCCTCTTTTTCCATAAGAATCCCGTTTTTCCTATTGTGAAGAGCTGATTTTTAGATTTCGATATCACCGCGCTACTATTCTATTCTAATGATGAAAATGTTGCCACGGTACAAATGATATACAGATAAAAAAAGCAGCAAACCTAACAAAAACAACAGACGGCAATAAAAAGACCTAAATTCCAACGCACAGTTCACTGACTCATGAAAACCGCTGGTTTATTAACCATAAAGTTTAAGGGCATAGGTTTGTAATGGTTTGCGTATCTTTAATTTGAGGTTTATGGTTTGAGCACCCAAACGCAAACTGTTGAAGAACGCAAAGCAGAAGTCCTAATCAAACTTAGAAAATACAAACTTATCGAAAAAGAAAAATTCGAAGGCGCATACGCCTACATCATCGACATACCCCAAGACAAAGAGCGAGCTATCGTCTGGTGCATCCTTGGCGAAGCAACCGTCGGCATAGCAGCCATGAACACGCTCTACAAGGTTATGAAAGAAAAAGAAATTGACCGGGCTATCGTGGTCACCGAAGGCCGCTACACACACGCCGTCAAGCTGGGCGCAAAAAAGAAAAAGGTCGAGTTGTTGCCAAAATCCTTCCCAGTCTTTGACATTTTCGAGCATGCACTGGTTCCTTTCCATGAAATCCTAAGCGAAAAAGAGAAAAATCAGTTGATGTCCCACTTTAAAGTGCAGCCGTATCAGATGCCGCAGATAAAATCAGGCGACCCCGCGGTGAAAGCAATAGGTGCGCAACCTGGCGACGTGTTGAAAATTACGAGGAAAAGCTCGACAGCAGGCGAGCATGTAACCTACCGGTATGTTGTAGAGTAAAAACAAGTTTATTTTCCAATTATTATTTCTGTTGATTTTACGATTGCCTGTATTTCGTCGCCTTCTTTTATGGCTAAGTCTTCAACTGCCTCTTTAGTTATCACGGCTGTTATGACGGCTGGAGTTTGTATTTCAAGTTTAACCTTTGCAGTGATGATGCCTTTTTCAACGGCAACAACCTTGCCTTTTAGTTGGTTTCTTGCACTTAACTTCACACTTTTCACCTCCCAACCTCTGGGTTCTGAGAGCACTTGGTTTAGGTAAGTTTCAACTTGCTTGTACTCATCAAGCAGTTCCTTGCCTAAATCGGTGAGTTTTGCGCCTCCACCGCCGGATTTGCCGCCCTTGTAGGTTTCAACGATTGGTTGTTGTATAGCGTTTTGGATTTCTTGGATGTAGTTCCAAACGTAGCGGTAGGACATTCCGAGGGTTTTGGCTGCTTTAGAAAGGGAGTTTTCTTTTTCTATGGTTTGCAGGATTTCTGCTCCGCCTTTGCCTATTAAGGGTTTTCCGTTGTGTTCTATCCAGACTTTGCATGAGGGTTTATGCGTCTTGTGGTTGAGCATTGTATGTAACTATTTATGGTAAGGTTTATAAGCATTAATGATATGCATAGACAAACATAACGGTGTTTACATATGCAAATGTGGCAAAAACTAATCATAGTAGCCGCTCTCACAACATTGATAGTAATGGCAGGAACCATAGTTTTCTTCAACAATTTTGCCAAAAGACGCCTCATAATATCTACAACCACAAGTCTATATGATACGGGACTTCTCGAAGCCGTTGAAAAAGATTATGAAGCCAAACATCCAAGCGTAGATGTAAACATAATATCTGCGGGAACAGGCATAGCTATAGAGCACGCAAAAAATGGTGATGCTGACCTAATCTTGGTACATTCTCCAGTGCAAGAAAAAATCTTCCTAGAAGAAAATTGGGGAGTAAACCGTAAAATAATTGCCTACAACTACTTCACAATCATCGGACCACAAGCTGATCCAGCAGAGATTAGCGGTAAAACAGCCAACGAGGTTCTGGACAGAATCGTTGCTTATGGCGACAGCTTAGCAGATCAGTCAGGGCAAACAAAAATCTGGATTTCCCGAGGGGATAACTCTGGAACTCACGCCAAAGAAAAAAGCCTTTGGACAGCAGCCGGTTATGACTACGCAGTAATTTCTGCTAAGCCTTGGTATGCAAATGTCGGTTCAGGAATGGGTCATACATTAAATGTGGCAAATCAATTGTCAGTTTACACGATAGCGGACATAGGCACATACCTTAAATTTTACTCTGAAGGGACGATATCTTTGCCCTCATTAGTTACAGAAGAGGAATCCCTGCTCAATGTATACAGCGTTATGGCAGTCAATCCAGACATGCACAAGCACGTCAATTATGACGACGCGATGAACTTCATCGCTTACTTAGCTTCCCCTGAAACTCAGCAGTTCATAGGAAACTATGGCAAATCTGACTACGGGCAAAGCCTTTTCTACGGCACAGTACAACCCCTCAAAGACAAAGCGCCGCAACCAATCGTGGGCTGGATACAATCAGCAGCATTCATTGAAGGCTCGGAGTGCCCACCGCAATACAGAAATGGATCTGCAGAACTTTACGGTTAGAGGCAAAGCAGTTTGACAGGCATTTTAGACGGCATCATAGAGGCATTAGAACTCATCATTACAGGTGACCCAGTCCTGTATGGGGCAGTTTTTAATTCTCTCTTTTTCTCTGGAGTAGCCGTTATTTTAGCTGCTCTTTGGGGATTACCAATCGCTATGCTGCTTGCGCTTAAGAATTTTAGAGGAAAAACAGTAATCCAAACGTTCTTCAATTCTTTAATAGGCGTTCCTACTGTGGCTTTAGGGTTATTTCTTTTCCTGATTTTTTCAAGAGAAGGACTATTTGGCTTTTTAGGTTTAATCTATACTCCTGCCGTTGTAATAATCGGTCAAGCTGTACTTATAACACCTATAATAATTAGCATTGCAACAACCGCTCTAGAAGCTGTTGACCCCGAAATAATCAACCTTGCCCGAACCTTAGGTGCATCTGAATCACAGGCATCCATCGCCGTGATGAAGGAGGCAACAAATGGGCTTCTTTTAAGTGGTGTTGCAAGTTTTAACAGGGCAATAGCCGAGTTAGGTGTAGTGTTAATTGTTGGCGGTAACATTGTTGGCTTAACAGATGTTTTGACAACTGCTATTGCCCAACACACTGCAATAGGCAATTTAGGTTTAGCTATAGCTCTAGGAATAATACTCATGGTCATAGTCTTCTCAATTAACGCTTTCATTGTTTTAGCCCGTAAAATAAAGACCCTATTCTATGGTCTGAACATCCCAATTTTCAACTTGGAGGGAAAAAACCATGAAAACAGCCTTTGAACTGCACAATGTAACCAAAAATTACGGAAACAAAACAGTACTGCATGGTGTCAACCTCAAAGTCAGCCAAGGAGAAATCCTTGCTCTTCTGGGACCGAACGGTTCAGGCAAATCAACCATCCTGAAAATTATGGCTTTTCTTGAAGGTATTACAAGCGGTGAGGTGTACTTTGAAAATGAAGGGGTCAGTGAAAAGAATTCTGAAGTTTTTCGGTCACAGTGCACGCTTGTCTTTCAAAAGACAACTCTTTTCGATACCTCAGTCTATGACAATGTTGCTTATGGATTAAAAGTCAGAAAGGTGCCTAAAAATCAACAGGAGCAGGCGGTAAAAGAAGCGTTAAAGATAGTGAAGCTTGAGGGTTTTGAGAAGCGCCCAGCAAAGAAGCTTTCGGGTGGCGAACAGCAAAGAGTAGCCATCGCCAGAGCTTTGGTTCTTAAGACTAAACTGTTGCTTTTGGATGAGCCAACAGCGAACCTTGACCCTAAAAACGCTGCCATACTTGAAGAAGTGATCGCCAAGGTGAATCGTGAAAACAAAACAACCATTGTAATGGCTACTCATAACATGTTTCAAGCTGAAACGCTGCCTCACCGCATAGCCCTGATTGACGAGGGCAAAATAACCGAGATTGGCACACCTGTGGAGGTTTTCGGTAAACTCTCCAAGAATTTGGCTCGTTTTGCTGCGGTTGACAACACATTTTCGGGGACCGCTCAGTTAACAGCGGAGGGCACAACCCTTGTAGACTTGGGCGGCGGCGTGCGGGTTGAGGTTACAGCGCAACTGCAGGGTGAAGCCTCAATTTTCGTTAACCCGCAGGACATCATTTTAAGCAAAGAAGCCATACATTCAAGCGCCCGAAATACCTTCAAAGGCAAAATAACCGAAATTACCGATTTTGACAGCCTTGTGAAACTTAAGGTTGATGTAGGCAAACCGTTTTTAATCCAGATTACTAAACGGTCATTTAACGAGATGGCGCTTAATTTGGGCTCGGATGTTTACATCACGTTTAAGGCTTCAAGCGTGCAAGTTTTCTAAGATGGCTTCTGCTCCTGCGATAGCTCGCTGAGGATAACGATTGCCTCACCCAGTGGCATGCCAAGTCTTTCCGCCAACTCGTCTGCGGTGAGGTCGGCTTTTTCTGGCAGAATCTTATCTCTTGTGTAGGCTTTATGGGTTGGGTACATGACGGAAGCGTGAACTGTTTCAACGAGCAGTTGCCAAAGCCTCTCTTTAGTGTAACCTTCCAAGTCCATAGCAATCACACTTCTAAGATAGACATGCATTTGGTTATTTCAGTCTACCGCCAGAAGAGCAATTAAATGCTTGGCAAAAACCTCTGCAAACCACCCAGCGTTTTAATGCTTAAATATCCGCCGAAAACCAAGCCTGAACAAAACGAAGCAACATACATCCCAGCGTAAATCGGCGGCGGCAAGGTTGCAGGCAGAATTTGGAATGCCTGAAGCACAAGGACATTGCTTGCTGAAGCTAAACCGCTAGCCACCAATATGGGCAGTCGCTTGAAGATGCCAAACGGCAACAAGACAACATCAACGGCGAACCCTTGCAGCAGCGAAATCAAAAACACAAAAGGTCCAAGGTGACTGGGCAAAAACATTTCTACCGCTCCCTTTACGGCGCCCACCATGGTTGCTGCGCCTGGCACCTTCACAATCAACGCAGCCAAAATGAGCCATAACACGTGCAGCCCAGCTAAAAGTTGGCCTGTAATGGGTGAGCCGAGAGGAATAAACGAGAGCATTCTTCCAGCGTAGCCGACGATTACACTTGAGATTCCGCCTAAAGCGCTTAGAATTATGAGGATTGCCAACTTTTTTGAATACCAACGCCCACATATAAAAACCAAACTTGTGTCAGCGACCTAGAATTCGCCTTTAAGGCACTATATGTAGAGGTTGATGTCCTATAAATCATTGACAGTCTAAGCTCTAATTATTTTTCTTATGGTTTTCAACATGCTAATCACTTGGAAAATCGCCAATGTTGACCTACCCCTCTATAGTTTCTGCATAGAGTTTCTAATAGGCGGCAAATATGTTCGTGCCGACTACCCGTCCCCTATAGGTTTCTGCATACCTCGGATATTAGGAGGCAAAAACGCGTCAGGGTTAACCTCCAGAAAGTAGAAAAAGCAGGTACGGAGGTAAAGTTAATACCAACTGCGCCAGAATTACTTTATTAGGTGACTTTTTGAAGGCAGCTGTTTACCGAGGCCCACACAGGATTAAAATCGAAGAGATGCCTGAACCAGAAGCATCTGGCAGAAAAGTGCTTGTGAAATTCAGCGCAGGAAGCATCTGCGGAACTGATATGCATCTGTATCGGGGCGACTGGCGATGGATGAAGAAAGGTATAATCCTTGGGCATGATGCCTGCGGAGTCAGAGAAGACACGGGTGAACGAGTGGTTATGGTTCCCATCGTCAACTGTGGACGCTGCTACTTCTGCCTGCGGGGCTTACCAACATACTGCATCAAAGGCAAATTCTATGGTCTTACAAGAGACGGTTTCTTTGCAGAATTCAAGGCTATGCTTCCTCGAAGCCTCATCCCCCTCCCCTCTGGCGTCACTGATGAGGAAGGCGCGGTCATGGAGCCTGTGGCGCTGGCGCTTCGCGTGCTGGATTTACTTTCGCCTAACACGCAGGACTGGGTGACGATTGTTGGGCAGGGACCGATTGGTTTGTTGATGACCAAGATTGCCGCTTTGAAGGGTTGCCGAGTTATCGCGGTGGATTTGGAGGATTACCGCCTTGAGCTTGCCCAAAAATATGGCGCTGACGCGGTGGTTAATGCACAAAGAGAGGACACGGTTAAAGCGGTTAGGGAGTTGACTAAAAGAGGCTCTGACCTTGTTATTGAAGCAGCAGGAACCATGCGCACAGTGGAGCAGACGCCTTTTCTGGTCCGAAAAGCCGGCAAAGTTGCGCTGGTCGGGGAATCGAAGGGTTACTTGAATTTGGAGGATGCAGATGAAGCGTTGTTTTTTACCGTTTATATTTCGCCTGTTGAATACCCCTTGGCAGTGGAACTAATTGCCAAGAAAGCCGTTGATGTGAAGGGGCTCATAACGCACAGGTTTAGGCTGGAGGAGTTCGAGAAAGCGCTGAAAACCCTTGAAGACCCACAAGAGAAGCCTTTGAAAGTAGTAATAACTAGGTAAGCTCAAAAATTAGCTATTGCCTATTTTAGAATTTGGGGCGCCACATTTTCGAAGGCTTCTTCATTCCTAACGATTTTAACAGCGTAATCGACTGCGGCTTTGATGTCTTCTTCTGTTAGTGAAGGGTACGCTTTGATTATGCGTTTAAAACTGTAGCCAGCTGATAAGAGCTCCAGTATCAAGAATATTGGAATTCTTGTGCCCTTAATTACGCGTTTTCCTCAAGATTTTAGAATTAACTTCAATTCGTTCACCCAGCTCTGATCACCTTGTCTTGGGGATTTTTACATTATCGTTGAATACTGCTTTGTTATCAATCGTGCTGCTGAGAAATAAGTGTTTTAGTTAGCAACCTCACACAACAGAAACTTTAGGGACAATTAGAATAAAAAGTTTCTTTTAGCTCCAGCGCACTTTTACCGCAAAGTATATTTTTGTTAGCGAACTGTAAAGCCCACCTACCAGCCGAAAAACGGAGACAAACCGCAATGCCCATAGAAGCAGTAATATTCGATTTAGATGGAACCCTAGCCAACTTTAACCTTGACTTCAAAGCCCTCCGCAGCGAAGTCAGAAGCTACCTGATGAGAATAGGCGTGCCATCCTCAGTGCTAACGGTTAACGAGAGCATTTTTGAAATGCTGAAAAAATCTGAAATCTACGTCAAAAACAAAAGCAAATCAAATGAAGCCTTTGAAGAAGTCCGCAGCCAAGTCTTAGCCATCGCCGAAAAATTTGAACTCGAGGCTGCTTCAAGCACAAGCCTGCTGTCGGGAGCCAACGAAGCCCTGAAAGACCTAAAGAAGATGAAGCTCAAAATCGGTTTATGCACCACTAGCAGTGAGAAAGCGGCAAACTATATTCTGCAGCGCTTCAAAATTGGCGATTTCTTTGAGGTTACGGTGCCCCGAAACAAGGTGAAATATGTGAAGCCGCATACCGAGCAGTTTGAGTTGGCGCTTAAAGTGCTGGGTGCAAAGCCTGAAGCCACCGTGATAGTTGGCGATAGCAACGTGGATATGCAGAGCGCTAAAGAGTTGAAGGCGGTTGCGGTTGGTTTGCCGACAGGTTATTCTTCACAGAAGCAGCTGGTGGACAGCGGCGCAAACTACATCATTACTTCGCTAACTGATTTGCCGATTCTTATTGAGAAAATAAATAAGGATTAGGCGGCTGTAACAACGCCGTCGTCTTTGCAGACTAGTTTTCTCTCCCTAACCAGCCGTTTTAGTACCTCAGAGAACAGTTCTTTTGCTCCTTGACCCGAATGGTTTAACCCGAAAACCTTTGCGGTTTCAGCAATCAGGGAATCATCGCTTATGCCTAAAGCGTACTGCGCAACAAGCGTCATTGCAGACTCAACCTCTTCAGGCGCAATGTATTCTGGTTTTCTCTTGGATTCAGGAACGCCCTGCACTGGAACGCGGATAGGTGTTTCTTTAAGCTGGACTGGCCACAGAAAACTGCCCTTAATCACCACTTTCCGCTCCCTAAGCAGAACGTTGAGTGATTCTTTAACCGCCTGAGTCACCTTTGACGTTATCTGCTTGGTTCCCCACACAGCAGCTAACCTTTCAACAGCATAATCAAAATGCACCGGCCCCTCTTTCTCAACCAGTTCAGCTAGCAGTCGGGTCTGTGTTTCCCGGTTTTCTGGGAAGTGGAATTCGTTTTTCTGGCGTGAACTGTACGTGGATTTGCCTGTTGCAACCTTGATGTAGGGGCTGAAGGTGGCTTTTAGCGGGTGGACTTTATAGGGCACCCCGATTTTTTCAATGCCTGCAAACTGGATTTTTCGCACGTCGGTTTGGTTTTCGCTGACAACGGGTCTTTGCGCGTCTCTTTCAATCTGCACCTTACATGCTTGCTCTAAGGCGTCTTTTAGGCGTCTTATTTCTGAGTCGCGTCTTGCAACCCACACAGGCGACCAGATGCGGTGAATGCGCCAGCCCAGTTGCCTTAGCACTTGTTCGCGGAGTCGGTCGCGGTCTCTTGCGCTGTTGCTGGCTTGGTATGTTGGTCCATCGCATTCTACGCCAAGCAAAAAGAACCCTGGGTTAACTGGGTCAACCACGCCGATGTCGATTCTGTAGATGCTGCAGCCTACCTGTGGAATTACGTCGTAGCCGAGTTTTTTGATTTCTAAGGCAACGTCTTCGTCTAGGGCTGATTCGAATTCTCCTTCTTTAGGTTGCATTGTTCCCGCGCCTTGCTGGGCGTAGTCAAGGTAGTAACGCAGGGTCTGCACTCCTAAGGCTTTGGCGTCGGGGTCAATATCTGAAGCCCGAATCGAAGTGATTATGACTACTTTTTCCCGTGCCCTTGTCACTGCAACGTTCAACCGTCGCTCTCCACCTGGCTTGTTGAGGGGACCAAAATTCATCGCCATCTGCCCGTTCTGGTCGTAGCCATAGCCGACGCTGAAGAATATGACGTCTCGCTCGTCGCCTTGAACGTTCTCTAAGTTCTTAACAAAAAAGCCCTCTAAGCGGTCTTCCTTGAAGAACTGGTCAAACTCCGGCTGCTCCTTGAGTCGTCGGTCGATGGCTTCTTGAACTGCGTCCATTTGGGCGATGCTGAAGGTGACGACGCCAAGGGTTTTCTTTGGGTAATTGCGGAAATGTTCAAAAACCAGGTCAGCTACACGCTCAGCTTCTTTTAGGTTGTCTCTTCTGCCGCCGCGGTCATAGATGCCGTCTGAGACATGGATTAGTTTTACGCCTAAGGCGTCATGTTGGGCTTTGGCAGCTGGGAAAGTTATGAGGTTGTCGTCGTAGAAGCGGGTGTTTGAAAACGCAATCAGCGCCTCGTGTTTGCTGCGGTAGTGCCACCTCAATGTTTTGACGGGTAACCCGATGCCTAAGCACTCGTCAAGAATGCTGTCAAAAACTTCTACATCGTCATCGCTTAGCTCGTCCCAGTCCACGTCGTCGATGAGGTTTTTCTGGAAGAACGAGGTGGGCGGCAACTGCTTGTTATCGCCTGCAACAACCAGTGTTTTTCCCCGGTAAATTGAGCCTATAGCGTCTTCGGGAACTATCTGGGAAGCCTCGTCAAAAAGCACCAGGTCAAACCGGTTCTCAGGGGTCAGGAATTGGCTGACGGATATGGGGCTCATGAGCATGCATGGCTTTAGCTTTACGAGCAGGTTGGGGATTTTTTGCAGTAAGGCTCGAATCGGCATCAAGCTCCTTTTCTTTGCGGCTTCCTTGAGCAGGATGTTGGCTTCGGAGTCGGCGGCTTGGATGAGTATGTCTTGGGGTTTTCTGCTGTTTGCCGCTTCAATAACCATGCTTGAGGTTAAATGGATTAGTTCTTGGTCAAGTTTTCTAAAGTCACTGATTAACTGCTCATGGTTTTCCCTGCGGAACCTGCCAAGTTTTTGGTCTTCGTCATAGAGGTTGTTTATCCATTCTTGGTAGACGCCTTTGCGGAAAACATCCACCAGATGATCCGCTGGAAGATGCTGCTCTTCGAGTCGGGCAAAGAACTGGTCGAGGTTGCGCAGTGCAAAACGGTTCTTTATGTCTTTAAAGTCAATCCAAACCTGCAAGTCATCCACGCGGTCTCTTAACGCTTGAATTCTCTCGCCGATGACCTCGAGGTCGAGGTCTTGGTACTTCTGGTTCTGGTACTTTGGTTCGGTTTCGAAGCGTTCTCCAAACCGAGCTAAAACATCTAGCGTGGAATCAGTTTTCTGGATAAGTTGGACGTTTGATGGGGCAGCGTTCGGTCCCTGAGATGCGATGGTAGCGAAGACATCTGGAACCGTCATCTCACCGAAGACGGCTTGAACCTTCTTGGTCCACTCCAAAGCTGACACGATGTCTTGCCAGTTGGTTTCGAGTTCTTGGAAGCGAGCGCCAAACTTACTTTGAAGCTGAACCTTCTCACCGACAATGGCAGCTTCCTTTTTGCGCACATCTTCGGCGTCTTTGAGGTCTCCGACCAGCTGCTTGTAGATTTGCGGCTCGTTTCTGCAAATGTTCAGTGTGTCACGTGTTAGCGTGCAGAGGGGGCTGAGGAGTTTCTCTGTTTCGCCTGCCCACTCTTCAAGCTGCTGTAGTGGGGTTTGGTTGATGGAGTAGGAGGATTTGGGGAAAGTTGCAGGTATGAGCGTTTCCAACTCTTTGGCGGTTTGCTCCCACTTATCCACGGATTCCGCCAGCTCCAAGCCTAAGTGCTTAATCATGGGTGAGGGACTGGAGACGTTTGTTATGATTTTGAGCAGGTTCTCAGGGATTGATGCTGCCCACGAGAGCCTGTAGAGTTCAAGGGTGACTTCTATGGCTTTTTCTGCTCCTTGGAAGTCTGTCTTGTACTTGCGGTAGTAGTGCCCCAGCAGGCTCTTGACGGTCTCGGCGGAAGATTCAATTTCTGCTCGCAGCTTGTTTACTTTGCGCGCGTCCTTTAAGTCTTCAAGGAGGGTTTTTGGAACTTTGCCGTCGTTAGTTACCTTGGCAATTTGTTTTTGGTCACTGTGATAGCCTGGACTAAACAGGCGCGAAGCGCTCTGGTAGGGTCCACTGTAACGCCGTATAAACTCGTCTAGGTCTAACTTGTAAAATTCATCGCCGTAAGTTTCGTTTAACCGACTTTTCAGCAGATTATGGTCTTGGTATGTCCGCTTGGTTTTTGCCACTATTTCCTGAACCTGCTTAAAGTAAGCGGCGTCAAACCATTGGGGCTCAGGCTTGTCCTCGGCAAAGCACAAAGACGCAATTCTAGATAGCTGCTTTAGGTGTTTAACGGTTAAGTCATCGCTAACCAACCCAAAGGTTGAAGCTAGCGCCTGCGCGTTTTCCCGCCACTTCTTTGAGAGGTTTTGCGTGTTCCGGGTGAAGGCTAAGAGGCTCTCTCGCTTCTGCAAAAGCTCGCCCTCTTCAATGCTTGCTGGCGACAGCACTTTGCTTAGCGCTGAGAGCGCCTGTTTGAACTCGGCGGATTTATTCAGAGTCAGGTTGAATATGGAGGGGCTGTAGCATTCCATGAGGCGGGCGCGCGTGTTCTTTATCCACTCAGCAGTTTGGTAGTAGCTGTCGGCTTCCTCTAGGAGCTTGTCGATGTTGGGGTCTGTCAGCCAATAAGCCTCTGGCATGGGGCTCTCATAGAGGAACTTGCTTGCTTCCAAAAGCCACCTTATGCTCTCAAACAAAGCGGGCGGATTCAAACCCAGCTTGCCTGCGAAATCTTCTGCTTCAAGTTGGAGTTCGTTTAGTTTTTCGGATATGGCTTCAAGAGCGGTTAGCACTTCTGAGCGGATTTCAAGGTTGTAGGTGTCGGCTTTGTATCCTAGCCAGGGAAAGTCTGGCTCAACTATCACTTGCCAAACCTTACTCAACTGAGAAACAAGCTCTTCAAGTTCACGCATTTTCTGAGGCGTCAACGTGCCCAAATCGGTTAAGCCTACAGGTACAAAGGGCACCCGTTCTAAGCTTGAAATCAAACTCAAAACCTCATAGGCGCTCCGTTGCAGGTACTGGCGTTTCTCGTGCAGTGCGGTTACGTAGCCGTTTAGGTTTTCTCGGTACTCAGTTAGGCGTTGGAACTCGTGCGTTGAAGGCAGCTTGCGCGGGACAAGGTGTTCGTCTAGGCTGCGTTTGAGTTCCGCCACCACTTCCTGCTTGTTAGCCTTGCTGCTGTGAAGCTCAAGACAGAAATGCGCAAGACCCACTTCGTTCAAACGCTTGTAAACCACCTCAAGAGCCGCCATCTTCTCGCTGACAAAAAGCACAGATTTGCCGTTGGCGATGCATTCAGCGATGATGTTTGCGATGGTCTGGCTTTTCCCAGTTCCAGGCGGACCTTTCATGACAAAGCTTTGTCCCCGCAGGGCATACTCGATGCTGACGCGTTGGCTGCTGTCGGCGTCGAGGACTTGGTAGGTTTTCTCTGGCAGCTGAATCTTGTCAACGTCTTTCTCGTCAGGCAACGAGTCCAAGATGAGTTTTTCGTCTCTTATGCCCACGATGGCTCGGATTATAGGGTGCTGAGTTACCAGGTCAGCGTTTGCCTCCAAATCCTTGTAGATAACCAGCTTTTGGAATGAGAAAAGCCCCAAATCAACAGATGACTCCACCGTCCAGCCCATTTCCGCAACCGCCTGAGACACCATGCTAAAGTAGGTTGAGAGGTTTTCGTCCCATTCCTCAGGCAGGGCAGGCAGGTCAATTTTGTACTCGTTTTTCAGCTTAACCTGCAGGGCAGGGTTTACCACAGCCTCATCTTCCACAGGCGGCACAGCGATTTTGTAGGGTTGACGGATAGAATCCTGTGTTAACTCTAAGGGTACAAGAATTAGGGGGGACTGGACTTTTTCTTTTGTTTCACTATCCACCCAGTTCAGGGTGCCAAACGCTGCATGTAAAATGCGCACGCCCCGCTCCCTGTAATCAAGCAGTGAGCGCCTCTGCAGGCTTTTGAGGGTTTTCTCAAGCTCTGCCCGAGACATACCCTTACTTACTAGTTCAGTTGCACCTGGACGTTTAGTTTCTTGGGGCGCTGGGATTTTTGCGTCAGCTTTAGGTGCATTGGCAATTTTAGCCTTGCCTTTGCTATTGTTTTTGCCTTTAGCCTTCTGCGGCTTCTCAGGCTTTGGTTCCTCTGGAGGCAGCCAAAAATCTAAACTGCGTTTTTTGGTTACTAGAATGTTAAAGATGGTTTGTGGGTCCGGTTGCGAGAGGGGGATGCTTCCTCTCTTGTTCTTGCGGAAATAAAGCAAGTTGTTTTTTCTTGAGAGGTCGATTAGCCTGGATTTCCAATCTTCAACTCGCCGCATTGGTTGAGAAGTGAATTCTTGAGTCATTGAAACACATCCATACGCAGTATTGTTTAGCATATTGTATGGATGGTTCTTTAATACTTACGGTCATACCCCGAGTTTCTAAGAATTCAGTTCGTTAACTTTGAAGTGCTAAAAGAGTCAGTTGATTCCCTAAGCCCGCTTGATTGCATTCAAAACCACTTGTTTAGTGCTTTCAAGGCCAATCTTTCTTATTTCCAAAACCTCAACGCCAGTGCCAGCTTTCTGCAGCTCGTCAGCCCATTTTTCACCATCACCGCAAGTATCTAAAATCACAAACCCTTTGATACCGTTAAAAAGACCCCTAAACGCCTCCTCGTCAAAGCCCTGCCTACGCATCTCTTCCTTTGCATGAACAAAAAAGCCCACCATGCCCGGACCCATAAACATCAGGTTGTGCTCGGGGTCAGCCTCTACGAATTTGCCTTTGCCGCCTAGTTGGCAGTCAATGCAGTTTAATGCATCAACCTTAACTACGCCGTATTCTTGGGCTAACTTTTTCATTTCGTCATCTTGGCCAAGGCACAGGTCACCGTAAACCAACACGATTTTGCCCTTGAACCTTTTCTGGGTTTGTTCTAGAACTTTGCGCAAATTGTTCTCTAGCGCTTCATAGTCAACATGGAAGAACTTGCTGACAAAAACCAAGTCGGCGTCAAGGCTGCCCTGCTTGACTAACTGCTGAATTTCTTCTTTTAGGACACTGCAGGAGACCAGGCAAACTTTTTGTTTTTCGCCCATCATTGACCCCATACTATAGTATGTCGCTTATGGTTTAAAGCAGTATCTTTGCCACTGCGGCCACTGCTGTGTGGTACTGCATGAACCGAAATCAAGCGTAAGATCCATGCCGATTTTCAACTGCTCCAGTGTTACACCCTGAATCATTCCGGGAATTCTCAAACCATTTTCTAGTTCCACAATGCCAATTGCATAAGGCGTTAGAGCTTGGAACTGCTGTGGTGCAATGTTAATCACCGTGTAAGTTACCAGTTTGCCCTTGCCAGAAATGCGGGTCCATTCGAACTCTTGTGAGTAGCAGTTGTCGCATAACGGTCTCGGGGGCAAGTGGATTTTTCCGCATTTGAGGCATTTGCCCGCCATTAGTTTCTGTTGGCTGAGGAACTTGTAGAATTGCTCTATAGTGAAGGGTTCTTGTGTACTCATGCTTGTGCACTCCTGTAAACGTGAACCACTGCTGTAGCGCCTGAACCACCCACATTATGGGTTAAACCCACTTTGGCGTCTTTAACTTGGCGAGCTCCAGCTTTCCCAGTGAGTTGCAGGAACATTTCGTAGGCTTGCGCGGTGCCTGTTGCGCCGACTGGGTGACCTTTAGCTTTCAAGCCCCCGCTGGTGTTAACCGGAATACGACCGCCAAGCTTGGTTTCAGCTTTCTCCAAGATTTTTCCAGATTCTCCCTCGGGGCAGAAACCCAAGTCCTCGTATGCCATGAGCTCGGCGAACGTGAAGCAGTCATGAACTTCGGCCAAGTTTATGTCCTCGGGCTTTGCGTTTGCCATCTCATAGGCAGTTTTTGCCGCTAACCGCGTGGACATAAGCGATGTGAAGCTTTTACGCTCATACAAGCCAATAGTATCGCTTGCTTGTCCACTGCCAACAATATGCACGGGTAAATCGGTGTATTTGCTGGCAAGTTCAGGCTTAGTCAGTATTAAGCAGCTAGCGCCGTCAGTAATCAGCGAGCAATCATAAAGTTTAAGCGGCCAAGCTACGTAGCGCGAAGCCATGACAGTTTCAACCGTGATTTCTTTTTGCATGTGAGCTTTCGG
>QYYE01000027.1 GCA_003589585.1 Candidatus Bathyarchaeota archaeon | reverse complement strand
CACCCTTACATGTTTTTCATGGGCACGGATTTTAGAAAACTAAAGGCACCGTTTGTCTGGTATGATATTCTGCACGTGCTGGACACTTTGTCTCAGTTCGACTGGCTGAGAAACGACCCAAGACTGCGCGATATGGCATCAATAGTTAAGTCCAAGGCTAACAGCGAAGGAAAATATGTTGCTGAATCGGAGTGGAAAGCGTGGAAGAGCTGGGATTTTGGACAGAAAAAAGAACCCTCAAGATGGCTAACATTGTTATTTTTAAGGGCACTTAAAAGAAGGGAGTAAAAAAAAAGCAGCAGGTGCAGTAGACCTCGCTAGTTAGCGTTTAATTATTCCTAAGTTTGAAATCGTTCCCAAGCTACCGTTGTTTATTTTTTTGGTTATGGTCGGTAGCAGGTTTTCATCCATTTCATACCCGATGCTGCTGCGGCTGTTTTGCATTGCAACTTTTGTGGTTGTTCCTGAGCCGAGGAACGGGTCAAGAACTATGTCGCCTTTGATGCTGAACATTTTAATTAGCCGCTCAGCGATTTCTTCGGGGTATGCGGCGGTTCTGCGCTCCAACTCAGTTGCGGTTTGCCGTGTGCCTTTAATCTCCCAGATTTGACTAAACCATTCATCACGCTGAGCCTTCGTAAAAGCACTCTCATAACGCTGCTTGTCCTTTGCCTGGAATTTTCTAAGTTTACCTTTCCGGAAAATCAAAATAAACTCGCAATCCAATGTGACGTAAGCATTTGGCGGCAAAAAACCTGAACCCAAAAAGGCGCCTTTACCCTTGTATTTTGGTTTGGTTGTAGGTTTCTTCCATAAAATGTAGGGCAAAGTTGTGAAACCGATTTTTTCACTGATTTCAGTGATTCTTGAGTGGTTGGGGAAAAGCTGGAATTTGCCATTAACGCGCCTTGTTGCATCGCCTATGTTTATGCACGCTAAGCCGCCGTCAGCGAGAACTCGATATGTTTCCTGCCAAACCTTAGCCAAACAATCATGCATAGCATCGTAGATTTGAGTCACCGTTTCCTCCCCGTCATCTGCGCCCAGCTTTTGCCACAACTCGGCAATTTTGGGCTCGGTTTTTGCGAAGACGCTGTCCCACATTTCAATCATTGGGTATGGCGGAGAAGTCACCATCAAATGGACACTGCCGTCTGCGAGTTCGCTCATTTGTTGGCTGTTGCCGAGGATTATTTTGTGGCTGGTTTGCATGCTCTTTCACGGTAGTATCGGTTGACTTGTGCTTTTACCTTTGCGGTACTGAGACTTTATTCACTAAATTGGCAGCTATTTTTTAACATGTTAATGGCTTGAAAAAGTGCCAATAGCAACCTACCCCCCTCTAAGGTTTTAGCATAAAACCACTAGTAGACGCGCCAAATGTGTCAGCGTTAGATCCCCTCTACCTGTTTTCTGCATACCATGGATAATAGGCTGCAAATATGCCGTCCATCTCTTGGTTAAAAACTGTCGCTACCCTGGGAAATGATTAATAAGACAGAAGCCAGACATTTTTCTATCCTCAGGTGTGTGCTACGGTAACCAAGCCAGGTCAAAGGTGAAAGAATACGCATTTAGCGTGTTCCACTAGGGACTCAAGATCAACATTTGGCCGGCAAGGCACCCGTTGATGGGAAATCCTTTCCCGCAGGGGTTCGCAGGTTCGAATCCTGCCCGTAGCACCAACCACCCCCCCAAAGCCATCAATAGGTGCTGTTGCTTTTTTAAGGGTCCGCCCCTGTGTTCTGCAATAAATCATTTATCCCGCATTCTTACCACTTCTCGCTTATGACAAAAATTTAGCATTCCTACCTTCACATGTGTTAATAATGTTTTAATCTCTTTATTGCTTGTTTTTAGTTGTGGCACGTTGTCTTGTTTGAACTCTTTGTCATAGTTGTCGGTTTTTTGGCAGGCATGACTGCTTCAGTTGCTGGGTTTGGGATAGGAAGCTTCCTAATTCCACTTGTCAGCGTACAAACCGGAATCGAGGTTGCCATAGCACTGGTTTCGCTGCCTCATTTTTTGGGCACAAGCATCCGCCTCGGACTCTTGAAAGCCAAAGTTAACCGCAAAATCCTAATCCGCTTCGGTATTCTAAGCGCCATAGGAGGACTCACAGGAGCGCTCATCCATACTTTCTTTGAAAGCGACATCTTGCAGGTTATTTTTGCGGTCATGCTGATTTCGGCGGGAGTCTTGGGCGTGCTGCAAATTACTGAACACTTGCGTTTTGGCAAAACAAGCGCCTCCATTGCAGGGTTAGCTTCCGGATTTTTTGGCGGGCTAGTCGGTGAGCAAGGCGGCATACGTTCAGTAGCATTGCTGAACTTTGAAATTGAGAAGGAAGCCTTCATAGCCACAGCAACCGCTACTGCCCTAATGGTTGACGCGGTGAGAATGCCCGTTTATTTCCTGACGCAGGCTGGTCAGGTTAGCGAGTTCCTGATTGTTCTCATCCTTTCCTCAGTCGCAGTGGTTGTGGGCACTTTCACAGGCAACCTTGTGCTGAGAAAAATCCCGGAAAGGTCATTTAGGCGTGTTGTATCTTTCCTTGTCCTTTTTTTAGGGATATTTTTATTATTTCTTGGGTTAAATAGCCGTCTGCAACTCTAAGCCTACACTTTGTCTACAGGGATGCAAACAGCTCTTCGTGTAGTTCACGCAATCAAAAACCTGTAAAACTGACTTTGATAGCGTATCCATAGGTGATAGAATTTTTGAAGAAAAAAGCGTTAGCCACCAGCATTACCATTTTACTAATCGCAATATTGGCAGCAACAACCTACAGCACGCTGAGTTCCAATGAAACCTTTGTGGCAGGCGCAAGAGTCAGGGCTGGCAGTGCAAATATCAGCGTCTACTCGGACATACGCTGCACTAAAGCCTTATCTTCAATCGATTGGGGAGACTTAAAGCAGGGAGACACAAAAAACTTTACCTTTTACGTTAAAAATACTGGAGTGTCAAAGATAACTCTGAGCATGACAACAAGTGATTGGTCATCTCCAGTGGCTTCTCAGTCAATAGCGGTAAGTTGGATCCCTAAAAAAACCACCTTAACCTCAAGAGAGGCCACACAAGTAACCATAAGCCTGACTGTGGCTGAGTCAGCAAGCAGCAGCGTGAATACTTTCACTTTTAAAATCGTTGTGACGGGCAAAACTTAGCCTTGGCAAATTATTTCAAATCTTGCTTTCTTTATACGTAGTCTTTTAGGAAACATTTTGCCTCTGAAATATTGCACTTGAGCATTTCTTCGTGAAATGCTGTTGCTCACATTTTCAATAACTCGTAAAATCTCCGCGCTGACTAGAATTTTGAGGTGAAAAACAGCATTGAAAAGAAACATCGCCTTGTTCTGCACTATTGCATTGGCAATTTTGCTTCTTGCCACAACGGTATACGGTGCGCTTACTGCAAGCAAAACGGTTGTATCTACGGGTAGAATTATTGCATCAAACGTAAGCATTGGTGTCTACTCTGATAGCGGCTGCAGCCATGCTTTATCCGCCATCAACTGGGGCGAGCTAGAGCCTGGAAAATCAATCAATTTTGTGCTCTGGATTAATAACAGCGGCACAACCAACTTAACACTTACTATGGAGACAAACGGCTGGTCACCATCAACAGCTTCTCAGGGAATAATGGTAAACTGGAATCGGCAAAACACTGTACTGGCTCCAAACCAAGCAATCAACGCAACCATAACGCTAACCGTTTCACCATCAATCGATAGCAACATAAGCATTTTTAGCTATAACACTACAATAACAGGCACAAATAATGTTTAAATCCCTTTTTTTAAAATCAGTGTTTCCGAGAAATGGACCAAGGTGCGACTAGGTTTGCAAGCGGGCTCTTACTTGCTCAATTAGTTTTACGGTCAGTTTATTTATGGTTGGTTTATTGCAGTCACATAGCTTTAAAAATTCTATCCTGACTAATTCATTGGATTTCTGCAAAGGTTTTTTGGAGGTGGTTTTTTGGAGGAAAAAAAGGCTAGAGTTCCTGAGCCAGAAATGACTGCTGAAGGCAAATACAGGTGCCGAAGTGATAATAAAGTGTATGACACAAGAGAGGACTATGACACTCACTGCATGGAAGAACACGAAGGCATGTAAACCTTTACCGCCTAAACAGCTTATTTTCGCTTGTTTTTTAACCAAGTTAAAAATAAGTTAGGAGCAGAAGAAAAATTCTATTGCTTGCTTTCTTTTTTGGATTCTTGGAAGAGTTTCTTGATAGCTCCGATTCTTGCTTTCTGCGCTAATGTATCGCTTGTCACCAGCGTCAACGCTTCTTCTGGACACCATTTAATGCACTGCGGCTCGCCTTTTTCTTTGCACAGGTCGCAGACATAGACGACTTTGGTTTCTGGATGCAACATCATGGCTCCGTAATCGCAGGCTTCAATGCACCAGCCACAACCGTTGCATTTGTCTTTGTCAAGCGTGATGGCACCTGTTTGCTCATCTTGCGTTAATGCGTCTCTTGGGCAGGCTGCAACGCAAGCGGGTTCTTCACAGAGTCGGCAGGTCACAGCCATGTTGGCTATCTGATTGACGCGGACTACTCGTATGCGTGATTTCAGCGGGTTGAAGGCTTTCTCCTTGCTGAATGAGCATGCGTACTCGCAGACTTGGCAACCCACACATTTCTCTGGGTCAACAGAGACGAATTTTCTTTCGTGAATTTTAACCATGACTAACTTACTCCTCTTTTCCCTCGACAATTCCTGAAAACTCTTCTAGACCAAGTTCCTGTAGCTTGGCTTTTGTCGGCACACCTTTCAGAGTCCACCCTCGAGCGTCATAATAATCGTCCAAGAGTAAATCAAGCTCTTCTTGGGTGACCACGGCGCCTTTTACGGGTCCATCTTCGGGGATAGGTTGGTTCATGACTTTCCATGGCAAGGTGTCGTCTTTTCGGCTTAAGCCCTCTCGTATGTTAATGAGTTTGGCAAGAGTGTTTATGCGTTCGCCTGCTGCTTTGAGCTCTTCTGGGGTGACTTCTGCGCCTGTGACTAAACTGTACAGTTTAGCCATCTCAGCCAGTTCACTGTTAAATGTGCCCTTGGCATTCTTGCAAACAATTAGTGAATCAATTAGTGCGTACACGTCTTCTTGGTCTTTAACCAGTTTACCACGACCTTTCTCAGCCTTCAAACGGTCAACCTTACCCAAGAAATCAACCGTGTAAGCGCCGCTTCTGCTGTGGTCTGCTCCGCGGAAAGAAACGGCAAAGCCCAAGGCAGCGGTTTTGAGGCAACGCATATCATAACCGGTAACTTCTAAGCCTTTGATGTGCTGGGCAAGTTTCTCGGCATCCTTTCCGATTTTTTCTGCAGCAATTTTGACGCCGTCGGCGAGCGTTTCGCCGATGCCTTCGCGCTTGCCAATTTTTTCTATAAGTTGCAGTAAGGCGTCAGCGTTTCCGAAGCGAGCGTCTATACCGTCAAGTTGGTCTTGTGAGAGCATGCCTTGCTCATAGCAGTCCATGACAAAGCTCACGGTTACACCTGTGCTCTGAGCATCTAAGCCGTAGTAGTTGCAAAGTTCAGAGGCTTTTATTATGGCGTCTAGCTTGTCTATGCCGCAGTTTGGTCCCAGCGCCCAAAGATTGTCATATTCCATGCGTGCCATGGTGCCCTTGTATGGTCCTTCGCGGATTACGGCTTCGTGTTCACAGCGCATGGCGCATGAGTTGCAAGCGATAATTTTTGCGATGAAACGCTCGTTTAGGACCTCTCCGCTTACTTTCTCGGCGTTCTCAAAATGAGCGTTAGTGTAGTTGCGGGTAGGCATGCAATAAAGCGCGTTTTGAATCATGATGTTTTCAGGAGTGCCCAAGGTGCGGTATTTCTGGGCGGCTGGTCCTTTCATGCGTTCATGGAACTCTTTGACCATATCCATGAATTCGTCGGGTTTAGCAACCACAATGTCGTTTGTTCCACGGACAGCGATGGCTTTGAGGTTTTTGCTGCCCATAACTGCGCCTAAGCCTGTTCTGCCCGCAGCACGGGTTTTCTCGTTAAGTATGCATGCGATTTTAGACTGGTTTTCTCCTGCTAAACCTATGGATGCTACTCGGACATAGTAGTCGCCGAGCTCATCTTTAATAGCGTCCTCGGTTTCGGAGGGTGATTTGCCCCATAGATGCTCAGCATCCAAAAGCTGAACAGAGTCATCGTCAATCCATAAGTAAACTGGCCTTTCAGATTTTCCCGTTAAAACAATGGCGTCGTATCCTGCCCGCTTTATTTCTGCCCCAAAAGTGCCGTGGCTTACGGCTTCGCCTACTCCGTTGGTAGCGGGTGACTTGGATATGAATGCATGCCCATTTCCGCCGGTCGGAAACATTGTAGCGGACACTGGTCCGACTGCTAAAACAAGCGGGTTTTCTGGGCTGAGCGGGTTGACGCCTGGTTTTGAGTTGGCTAGCCAGAGGTTCATGCCTAAACCGATACCGCCGATGTATTTCTTAGCGGTTCCTTCGCCTAGTTTTTCAACACGGGTCTTGCCTGTGGCTAAGTCAACATGGAGAATCCTTTCTGCGTAACCGAGCAAACCTTGTTCCTCCTGTGAATTTAAAGTTATAAGTCAGGTGAAAAGTATATTAAGTTAGTGGGCTTGTGTGCAGAAAACTCTATGCTAATTTTGCATATTACCATTCTTTCAGTAAATGCGGGATTGCTTGGAAAAAGACGTTGCTTTTAGAGAAAAAAGATATGAGAATCCCCTGACAATCATTTCACGTTGCACAGCGGAGGGTTGCAATTGAGAATCAATGTGCACTACATAAGCTTGGTTAAAAGTTTCACGAAAAAAAGTAAAGACGAATTTGAAGTTAAGGAAGGCGCGGTCCTCTCTGAACTTTTGGACAAAGTCGCCCAGAACTACGGCAAACCCTTCACTCAGGAAGTTTATGAGCCAAGCAAGAAAGAGATGAAAGCAACCTTTGTGGCGATGGTTAACGGCGTCTTGATGGACCAGCTTAAAGGCACAAATACGCCCTTAAAAGACGGCGACAGTGTTATTTTGATGTCGCTTATGACAGGCGGATAAGTAAAAAAGCTCGAAGAAAAAAGACGCAAAACATAATTTCTTATTTCATGTTAGATTAGTTATCGTTTTGCCTGCATCGACTCCACATTCTTCATAATCGTCTCCATCGTTTTCGTAAGCTTGTCAATTGGGCTAAACTCGATCAGTTCTGTGCCTTTTTTGACAATGGTTGTATGCCCAGGTGCAGCATAGTAGATTTGTCCTGCTTTTACGTGCTCTTCATGGTCTTTGTATTTTGTGATGAATTCTCCTTTCAAAACGTAGCCCCAATGTGGAGATTGATCAAGATTGTCAGGTAAGCCCTTAAGATACGGTGTTACATCGAAGTCAGATTTTGCTTTCTCAAACCCAATGTTCATGCCGCCCCATTGAACAGCCCTTACTTCATAGTCTCCCATTTTCTCAACCGGAATGTCGTCTTTCGAGGCATGAGTTTTTTTAGCCATGGTCACTTCCAAAAAAATTCACCTCCAAAAAGAGCATCTGATTGTGTTAAGGCGTAAGTTGCCATTTAAAGATATGTGACTGTAAAATATCAGCAATATCATTGGTGTGCCTGAGGAGGTTAGGCTAACGCTGAGAAAAACTGTTTTTGGCATGTTACAGTCACTTTCCCTTAAGTGAGTAAAAGGGTATTCTTAATTCGTCTTTCCCTGTTTGAATGGAGGTAAGGAAGGTTGATTTTTATTAGTTTAGGAAAAATGAGGACTAAACCAATCAAGGAAGAAGCTGAGCAAGCAGCCCCCAAGATAATGGATGAACTTAAAGGCATGGGCATCAAAGTTATCGGTTGGTACTGGACGCTTGGCCGCTATGACACCGCTTTTATTTATGAAGCTGCAGACGAAAAGGACGCGCTTAAGGTATCGCTTGCCGTGGCTGAATGGGTTGCTACAGAAACGTTGGTTGCGATTCCAAGAGAAGAGGCAGTAAAACTTCTCTAAACGGGAAACTTGCAGGGTAATTAATTGTTAAAGGGGTGATTGAATTTGTCAGAAAGCAGTGTACAGATGACAGAAATGCAGCATCACGAGCAGTTGGTTGACGGATTGTACAGTCAAATGAAGCAAATTCTAGACACATCAAAACAGCCCATCTACATCTACCTAGACGATAACCACAAAATCTGCAACCAAAAATTTGCTGAATTCCTCGGATACCAGTCACCGCAGGAATGGGCACAGACCCCTGGATTTTTAGATTTATATGTTGATGAAGGCAGCCGAGAAGCCTTGGCATCAGCCTACTGGAATGCCACAGAAAGCTTCAATGCTTCAACTATAGATTTGACTTGGAAGAAAAAGGACAACACAAAAGTTAACTCCAGCCTGATTATTGTACCGATGGCTTACATGGATCATATCCTAGCAGTGCATTTTGTAACAAACCAGCTATAGACTGACTGAGGCTTTTCAAAGGAGTAGTTCACGTTTTAAGGTTCCTTAATTGCCATGCATATTTCTGTTATCCGTCTAGGGTTACGGGAAACTTCCAAGCCATAACTGGTATTTTTCGGTATAAGGTAGCCTTTGCGTATTAGGTGTTTTATGGCTCTCTTGGCTTCTTCACGGAGGCGCTTTGGAAGGCAAAGATGCTTGGGGATTCAATAAGGGTTTTTCGCTGGATTGCTCGTTTTCTTCCTTTCTCTAACTCCGCAGTCATCTTTTTTGCTTCCTCATCACTTAAAGGCTCAATCGATTTTAGGAACTCAAGGATCTTTTTCGGGTCACCCTTGCCGCCACGCCTTACTAAACACAAAGTCCCCCTTCAATAATACATAGTTATCATAGATTTGTTTTCTCAAAAACCGGTAAGAGTGCACACTGGCAATAAAAAAATAAACAAAAGGAAAAGCGCTGGAAAAAAGGCGCTATGATTTTATTTCTTCTTTTCTTCTGCTTGCTGGAACAGGTTCTTGACAGCTTTCTGCCTGTACTTCTGCGCCAACGTTTCAGCAGTCACATAGGTCAAGGCTTCTTCAGGGCACCATTTGACACATTGTGGCTCTTTGGTTTCATTGTCTGTGCAGCTGTTGCATGTGAACACAACCTTCTTTTCTGGATGCATGTTCATGGCTCCGAATTGGCATGCGCTGATGCACCATCCGCAGCCGTTGCATGCGGCTTCGTCAACACGGATTATGCCGCTGTCTTCTTCCTGCTTTAGCGCGTCTCTTGGGCAAGCAGCCACACATGCTGGATCTTCGCAGTGTCGGCAGGCAATTGCAAGGTTTACCAGTGGTCCGATGCGCATGGCTCTTATGCGTGACTTGTTTGGGTTGAAGGTTTTCTCGTTAACCATGCTGCAGGCGTATTCGCAGACTAGGCAGCCTATGCATTTTTCTGGGTCAGCTGTTACGAATTTTCTGTCTTGTGGTCGTACCATTTCTTATGCGCCTCCATTGCTTGCTTTTTCAGCAATATACGCTAAGTTGCCAAGACCAAGCTCCTTGAGCTTCTCAACAGTTGGAACTCCATCAGCAGTCCAGCCTCTTGATGCATAGTAATCATCTAAGCCTACTTGGAATTCTTCCTCGTTGACCACGACGCCTTTGGCTGGGCCTTCGTCTGGAACTGGACAGTTCTTAATCTTCCATGGGATTGTGTCATATTTTCTTGTGCCTTTGCCTTCGCGTATGTTGAACAGTCTGGCGAGGTTTTCGATTCTGTCGCCGCTTTGGGTCATTTCTTCGGGTGTGATGGGGATGCCTGTGGCTAAGGTGTAGTAGCTGGTCAGGTCTTTCCAGCCGTCGTAGTATGTGCCTCTGCTGAACTTGCAGACGATAAGTGAGTCGATGATGTTGTACATGTGGCTCTCGCTCGTAATCATCTTTCCTCTGCCGGCTTCAATCTTGAAGCGGTTTACTTTGCCTTTAACGTCAGGTGAGTAAGCGCCGTTTCTTAGGTGGCATGCTCCACGGAACGAGACGCTAAAGCCAAGTGCTGCGGTCTTTAGAGTTCTCAGGTCGTATCCTGGGAGTTCTAAGCCTTTGATGTGGCAAGCGTATTTGGGTGCGTCTCCGCCGATGATTTCTGCTGCTTTGGCGACGCCTTCTGCAAGAGCATTGCCAAGCCAGCCTTCGCGTTTGCCAATTTTGTGGATTATGGCGATTAAGGCTTCAGCGTTGCCGAATTTGAGGTCTATGCCGTCAGTTTGTTCCTTGGTGATTACGCCGTGTTCATAGCAATCCATAGCGAAAGCAACCACGACGCCGATGGATATGCCGTCCATACCGTACTCGTTCACGATGCGCATGGCTTCAATAACTGCGTCAAGTCGGTCTACACCGCAGAGTGGTCCCATGCTCCAGAGACACTCGAACTCAAGTCGTGAAGTTGAGCCTTTGTATGGTCCTTCGGGGACAACCGCAATGTGATCACAGCGCATACCGCATGTGGCACAGCCAACGATTTTCTTGACGTAGTGCTCGTTTAGGTATTCACCGCTGACTTTCTCTGCGCCTTCAAAAGTGGCATTGGTCCAATTTCTAGTGGCAAGGGCTGAAAGCGAATTGAGGACTAAAACGTTTTCTGGTGTGCCCAAGGTCTTGTATTTTTTGGTTGCTGGACCCTTCATGCGTTCATGAATCATCTTTATGTATTCTTTGAAGCCGTCAAGGTTTGCAACGTTAACATCTTTTGTTCCTCGGACAGCAACTGCCTTGAGGTTTTTGGAGCCCATGACAGCGCCCATACCGGTTCTTCCAATGGCACGGAACTCGTCATTTATGATGGCTGCAAAACGATTAAGTTTCTCTCCAGCTTCACCGATGGCTGAAACCCTTATGTAGAAGTCGCCTAGTTCGTCCCGAATCTTGTTGTCGGTGTCGTTGACGGTGGCGTTTTTTAGGTGTTCAGCGTTTCGGATTTCGATTTTGTCATCGTCAATCCATAAGTAGGATAATTTTGGAGCTTTCCCAGTTATTACGACCGCGTCGTATCCTGCACGTTTGAGGTCAGGACCAAAGAAACCATGTGCTTTGGCTTCACCTACGCCGCCAGTGGCAGGTGACTTGGAGACAACAGCATAGCCGTTTCCAGCTGTTGGACCCATGGTGCCGCTGAGTGGACCAGTGGCAAAGATGATTGGGTTGTCTGGGTCGAAGGGGTCGGTGCCTGGTTTTGAGTTGTCCATGAGCAAGCGTATGCCGAGTCCGATTCCTCCAATGTATTGTTTAGCCATTTCTTCGGTTAGGGGCTCTGTTTTTAATTGTCCGGTTGTGAGGTTTACGTGTAAAATTTTTCCTGCGTAAGCAAACATGCTTTTTTCCCTCATACTTGGTTATTGGAATTCAACTGAAAAGTATATTAAGTTAATGGCTGTTTCGTTTAAAAATTAACGTTTAGAACCGACCTGTTTTTCCAGTCATAACGCAAAAACAAAGCGAAAACTTAAACCAACCAACACCACACATCACCATAAAAGGCGACAAACTTGACCAAAATCAACAACCTAAAACAAGCAATGCAAAAAGAAGACAAATACCAAAGCTTCCTCGTCTTCAACAGCGCCAACTTGACCTATTTCTCAGGCTTCCAAGGATCCATGGCTCTGCGCATTCCCTTAGAAGGGGAGAGTACACTGTTTGTCTCCGCAGTGAACTTTGAGCAGGCAAAAGCTGAAGTCAAAGGCTTAAACATACAGCTGGTAAAGCGCGGCGAGAACTTGATGGAAACAATCGCCAACCAAGCAGGCGCCCTAGGGGCAAAGTTCGCCGTTGATTCTTTGGGCATAGAGAGTTGGCGTGCCCTTGCCAAAGCGGTCGGCGGAGAGGAAAAACTCGAAGTCGCAAGCAACCTTATCCGAGAGCTCCGCAAAGTCAAGGACCAGCAGGAAATCCAACTTATCCGACAAGCATGCAAAATAGCAGACGCCGGCATGCAGAAAGCCAAAGAAACCATCCGTGTCGGCGTAAGGGAAAAGGAGGTAGCTGCGGAAGCTGAGTACGCCATGCGCAAGGCAGGTTCAGACGGAGTAGCGTTTGACACCATAGTAGCCTCAGGGTTCTGCTGTGCCTTCCCACACTCTACCTTTCAGGATAGAACCGTTAAGGAAGGCGATTTTGTGATGGTTGATTTGGGTGCTACTCACAGGTTCTACCGCTCAGACATCACCCGAACCTTCGTCGCTGGAAAAGGCAGCGAGAAGCAAAAAAGAATCCATGAGGTCGTCAAGTTGGCGCAAAAGAAAGCCATAGAACACATTAAACCAGGCGTAGCAGCAAAAGAAGTAGATATGACAGCAAGGCGAGTAATCGAGGAGGCGGGGTTTGGCGACTTTTTCGTGCACAACCTTGGGCACGGCGTGGGCTTGGAAGTCCATGAAGCGCCTATCTTGAGCACTGACAGCAAAGACGTGCTGGAAGCCGGCAACGTGGTTACAGTTGAGCCTGGAATTTACCTGCCGGGATTTGGCGGGGTGCGAATTGAAGACACGGTGCTGGTCACTGAGGGTGGCGCTGAGAGGCTTACTGGTGCCTTTGCGTTTTAGAAGCGGGCTTGTGAGGTAAAAACTAAAAAGACTCCTGCGCGATTGTGTTATTGAAGGTGAAGGTTTGGAAAGACCAACCATCATAATTATCGACATGCTAAACGATTTTGTTACAGGAGCTTTGGAAGCTAAAAGGGCAAAAACCATCATTCCACCACTGCAAAGGTTAGTGGTAGCAGCACGAAAAAATAACACTCCAGTCATATACAGCAATGATGCCCACTACCCACAGGATGTAGAGGTCACACGTAAATGGGGCACTCACGCCATAAAAGGCACGCCGGGAGCCCAGGTTATCCCTGAACTTAAGCCTGAAAAAGACAAAGATTACATTGTGGAGAAGCGAACCTACAGCGGCTTTTTTGAGACAGGATTAGACCCGCTTTTGAGAAGCCTCTACACAGGGGAGGGTGCAAGAACGGTGGTGCTTTGCGGCTTGCATACGAACATGTGTGTTAGGCACACGGCGGCGGACGCTTTCTTTAGAGGCTACCACATTGTAATAGCTAAGGATGGTGTGGAAGCGTTCACCGCTGAGGATCAAGAGCAGGGTTTGAAGTACCTTGAATACGTCTACAATGCCAAAACCATGATGGTTAACGATATCATTCGGGAGATTGTTGAGTCGGCGCAGGTTTAGGGTATGGTGCTGTTCCAAAAGTAAACCTGACTGTACTTGCCTTCGTAACCGAACCGCTCATCCTCAAAGATTATGTCTAGTTTTAAGCCGTGTTTGCTTAGTAGTTCATTCATGTTAGCCAGAATTGTTGGGGCTTTCTCGTCTTCATCCCAAAGCCCCCAGATTCTATCCTGCAGTATGTGCTCAGTTCGTCTCATGCCCCAGCCGTAATCTTTCGGCAAAACCAGCGCCACCTCGCCGTTCACCTTTCCGCTGATGCCTCGGGGGTTAGCTTTAACGTAGTTCCACAAGCGCTGCATAGCCTCAAAATGCTCATCCGACAAGATTCCATACGGGTTATCGTCTGGGTACTTCGGGTGGTTGAAGACAACAACGTATTTTGCTCCTGCACGGTAAGCCAAAACCATGTCCTCATAAATCTCCTCAGCACTTGCCAAGTACGGCGGGTTATAGTACTTCCAAACGATTATGGCGCCCCAGTCCTTGCCTTGCATGTTTGCTGCGCCTCGGCAAAGCGCTATTTGCTGAGCGGAGCTGATGTTCCAGCCTAATTCTACAAAAACTGTTTCGTAGCCAGCTAGGTAAGTCCACCAATAAAGCGCATAATCTGAAGTAAACATGGGAATTCCTCTGCTTTTTGCATCTATTGTGCTGTTGGATGAAGCAATGTAATTGATAAACTGGTTTGCCGCGTCACTGTAATCAACTGCTTCTATGACTGTCATATTAGCATTATCAATTTGTTTTCCACCTATCTCATCTCTAAGATGAACGCCCAAGAACTTGTCATCCCACCGCTCCTTCGCCATGTCAAGCCATTCCTGGTGCCATGGATAAGCAATGCGTGAAATGAAATCGAAGTAGACCACGAATTTTAGGTTAGCTTGAGCTGCGTAGTCACAGACTTCGGTAAGCGCAGTCTCGTTAGTCACTAAATCGTATGAGTTTATCAGATAAAAGTTAGTGTAGTCTTTTACTTTGTCGATTTCGATTTTTGCTTCTTGTGCGGTTTGCTGCCCAAAGGAAACCCCAAAGTAGAACTCGTCTTTGTCGGCGCTTGCTTGCCAAGTTAGGCTCTGTGCATAGATAAGGGCTAAACTTGCAATTGCTATTGTGGCTATTAAAAGCAAGCCTTTACGCTTCATTGTCAATCTTAACCTTTCTATGGGTAAGGGGCGGCATAAAAATCTTCGCGGCTTTCTTGTTAAATTGTGTTTTTAAGTTAAGCAGCAAAAACACAGTGTAGCTACTTCTCGTCTGTAACAACAATTGCCCCTATCAGCACGCCTAACCCCAGTGCAGCGAAGGCTACTGCGAAAGTTTCGTGATGAATGTCTTCTATCTGGAACCAGATGCCTATGTTTAGGTACTGGTCGTAGAGGGCAAGAAAACCTAAAACAAAAAACACGGCTGCCACAAGAACGGCAACCCAACGTTTAACCACTAAAAAATTTCACCTACCGATAAAATGGTAACGGCAGAGTTTAAAGGTAGCTGTAACACAATCACGGGGCGTTGGCCTGAATCTGTTCTCTGGAAGAACAGTTTTGTTCCTGAGGGAGAATTATTAGCTCGTCTGACAAATAGAGAAGCGGTGAAAAACCAAAATGCAAATCGAAAAAAAACTAATCGCATGCAGCATACTTGCCATAACAATCGGAATAGCAACAATCACACCCTTAGCGCTCTTGATGTCTGCAAGCGCTCAAACAAACCCAGAAGAACAACCTCAATTCAACATTGACATTCCATACGCTTACATCGGCAACATCTGGAAAAACGATAGCGCCATAAACAGTCCGCAAGTAATATACTTCTCTTATGACGGCAAAAACTTCAATGAGGCAATGACGGCATATACAATAGCTTTTAATGCCACACCCATATTTGACCAAAAAACAATCAACGCTGACACCGTATTCGAATATTACCTAATTGAGGTATCATCTGAAAGAGGTTTCATCGGCAATTTCACATACTCAACCTACAATTCGCAACAATACCAAAGCTTCCATTTCAGCCGTGACCAATGGTTTAACAGCACCACCAACGATGTTTTTGGCATAACAAGCTGGGGAACGAACCCAACCTTAGGGTTCAAGAGCGGCGTCGCATCAAACTGGAACATTGTCTTAGAAGAACCAAAGACTCTTTTCGTAACAGTACAAAGATTAGGCTGGGTGATACTTAGCGACAATTCAACCATAGCTTATCGAGCAAACTCAAACGAGGTTATTCTACAAATTGAACTACAAAAGTACGGCGACGGCTTCCTCTACAACACCGCTATCCCTGAAGATGAACTATCACAAATCAATCTGCTGACTCCGCAATTTACACTTAATAAATGAGGCTTTCAAGTATGGCAGGTGCAATCACAGAAGAACTCGAGGGCAATACATTAAACGTCTATGCATACGTTGTCCACGCGAACAAGCCAGTGGGAACCAGAGACGTCACAAGAGGCGCAAGCCTCAGCAGCACCAGCGTTGCGCACAGGCACCTGCAGAAACTTGAAGCTTTAGGGTTAATCGAGAAGAATGCATACGGCGACTTTGTGCTGAAGCAGAAAGCAAACATCAACGGGCACGTGTGGGTTGGACGGAACCTTGTGCCGCGGTTGATGTTTTACTCCTTCTTTTTTATGGGCGCGTTCGCCGCAGAAGTAAGCATAATATTACTAAGCTTAGTAATTAAGGGTTTAGTGATTCAGAGCAGCTTCTATTTCTTGATGGGTATGACTGCGGTGGCTATGGCACTGTTCTTTGTTGAAGGATTGGCGCTGTACAGGAAAATTAAGCCTAAGGAAGCGACGAAAAACAAGATTAACAGTCAATATGACTATCAAGTCTGCCTTTTTATAGGAGGATAGGGGTCGTGGCAGAACAACAAAACCTTCTTTAAGTACAGGGTAGAGAAGGGGAGGTCAGCTTGATAGACCTTCGAGGAGCTTCCAACACAGTGGTCATAGAAAATTTTTTACCTCTAAAAAACAGTTTATGTTTAGGGCGATTACTGTGGAAACTGATTTACTTCAAAAACTTGGAAATAAGGAGGGCAGCAAAGCTGAGCTTTTCAAGCAGGTTGAGGCTGATTATGGCCTGGTTCCCGTGTTGTTGGAGGGCACTTTATCACCTAAGGCAACAATACGTTACGGCTGCGGAAGCGTGCTGATGAACTTAAGCCAGAAACACCCAGACAACCTGTATCCCTACATGGACAATTTCATCGAGCTTCTCGACAGTAAGCATCGGATTTTAACGTGGACTGCTATGGCAGCAATCGCCAACCTAGCCAGCGTTGATGTGGAGCGCAAGTTCGACGCCGCCTTTGACAAGTACTACAGCTTCTTGGGCAGCGAGTACATGGTTACCGTAGCCAACGTCGTTGTCAACTCTGCCAAGATTGCGTCGGCTAAACCGTACCTTGCCCAAAAAATAACCGCCAAGCTGCTAAAGGTGCAGGACCTAAAGTTGACGCCTCACTTGACTGAGGAATGCAAGCTTGTCATTGCAGAAAAAGCCATCCAAACCTTCGACAAAATCTTTGAACACATCGAGGATAATGAGGAAGTCATTTTCTTTGCCAAAAAACACCAAAACAGCCCAAGACCAGCACTGAGGAAAGTAGCAAAACGCTTCCTTAAAAAATGGGAATTAGGAGAAAACGCCAAAGAAGATGAAGCTGCCTCGGTAAAACTTGCATAAGAATACCGAAGATTTGGGCTAAGAGAACATTGGCTCCTTAATGGGTTGCGAAAATTTTCTTATTTTCATTTTTGATTGTTAGTTGTGTTTTATTTTTCTTGTTTTAACAAGTATTTCCATTTTTGTTCTGCTTTGGCATCGGGGGCATTTTAGGTATAGCCAGCCGTCGCCATCTTTTGCTACTCCGTGAGGGCTAAAGAAATCAGTTAAGACGGATATTTCAAATTCGTTGCCGCATATTGGGCAGTGGTAAGCGGTGGATTTTTTATGCCACAAGACAAGTAGGAACAGCCCGCCTGCTACCAGCGCCAGCCAAATATACCAGTGAGTTATAAGCAAAAGAAAAGCTGTAATTGAGATAGCTGCAATGTAGATGCCTATGAAGAAAAGTGATTTTATCCAGTCGCTTTTTTTGGGCTTACGATAAATTGACATTTAGCTCACCTTGAAGTTTCTGTGGTGCTGTGGTGGGCCCGGGGCGATTTGAACACCCGACCAACAGATTATGAGTCTGGCGCTCTAGCCTGGCTGAGCTACGGGCCCAAATCTTGCGTCTCTTAGTATTGCTAATTTCTAAATAGATTTAAACGTTTTCCGCCTTTCAAATCATCCTACTGATGTACCAGGCTGCAGAAAAACGGTAGTATTTCAGTCAAGAAAATTTGACAACCATAAGTCAAAAATCTTTGACAAGAATTCTTTTATCTTAATCTTCTCCAATAGTCAATTGGTGAAAAACGATTGAAATATGCAACCGCCTTATGCATATTTTTCCTTTTTTTTATTGTTCTTATTCCATTTACGGCTGCAGACTGGCCGATGTTTCTCTCAGACCCAGCGCATACGGGCGTAGGAACAGGCGGCCCAGTGTTAACACCGACTGTATTGTGGAATTTTTCCACGCCAGGTCACCCGATTTATAGCTCCCCTATAACGGCGAAGGGAATAGTATACATAAACGTCCAGGATGGACTCTATGCCCTAAATACCACAACCGGTGATACGATTTGGAGCTACAAAAACTACTACATTTCCTCTTCCCCTGCAGTCTCAAACGGAGTTGTTTACATTAGCCAAGAAAAAGGACTCTTTGCCTTCAACGCCACAGATGGAACTGAGCTTTGGATGTACCGAACTGCATGGGGAGCCCAGACCTCGCCTACAATAGCAGACGGCATTATCTATATCGGCACAAGAGGACCTGGCAACAATTTGGCAACGCGATTTTATGCCTTAAACGAAACCAACGGCGACAGCCTGTGGAACTGGACATCCATCCCCGACATCAGCACCGCACCAGCAGTCTACAATGGTATAGTCTACTTGTACATCGGCAGCTATGAAGGAAACCTGCACGCCATAAACGCCACCACAGGAAAAGAAGTTTGGTGCTACCACACAGGCAACGCTGGTGGACCCACAATCGTCGACGGCGTACTCTATATAGGTCAGGGCGATGGCCAGTTTTTGGCGCTAAATGCTTCAAACGGCATGAAAATCTGGGACTTTAACAATACAAATGCAGAGTGGGTATATTCAGCGTGGGTAACAAGCCCAGCCGTTGTCGACCTCGTCATTTTCATGGGTTCAACAGACGGCAACGTGTATGCGCTGAATGCTTCGACAGGTGCAAAGATTTGGAATTTTACCTTAGACAACGCATACTGTAGCACTGCACCTGCAGTGGCGGGCGGCGTGCTTTACTTCGGCGCGTGGGATGGTAAAATTTATGCTTTGAATGCCACATACGGCTCTAAGCTGTGGGTGTTTGAAGCTCCTCGCTATAGGGATAATGGAACGTGGATCTCTTCTTGTCCGTCTGTTGATGACGGAGTGGTCT
>QYYE01000026.1 GCA_003589585.1 Candidatus Bathyarchaeota archaeon | reverse complement strand
CCAGGCATAACCGAGCCAGCAGGAGTAGTCGTTGTTGCCGCACCGGTTGGTGTGCCGCCGCTTCGCTGGATTCCAGTGTTCATGTAACCCTCGTTATCATAGAGTACGAACAGGAAATCGTGGCCACGTTCAACCGCGCCAGACAACGCTTGCAATCCAATGTCGTAGGTTCCGCCGTCACCAGCAAACGCAATAACATCAATCTGTTCCTGTTTCACTTTACCCTTCTTCTTCATGACCTTCAATGCAGCATCAATGCCTGAAGCGTTGGCCGCGGCAGTTTCAAAAGCCGTGTGCAGCCATGGTACAGCCCAAGATGTGTATGGGTAGATTGATGAAACAACTTCCATGCAGCCTGTAGCTTCAGTGACAATGGTAGGTCCACGTGTAGCCTTCATGATTAAACGCAGTACGGCAGCTGGTCCGCATCCTGCGCATGCTCTGTGTCCGGATAGGAATAGGTCTGGTTTTAATGCGATGTCTTTGGCGGTGAATTTCCATTCTTGACTTGTCAACTTTTTTTCCTCCAATTACTCCCTTAATCCTAAATAGCTAATTTGCTTCTCGATACGACCTGTTTTGGCGATGCGCATTGCTTCTTCGAATACTTTACGCAGTTCCCGCGGACTGTGGTCTCTTCCACCCAAGCCGTAAATGTAATTTATGATTTTGGGGTGGTTTTTGCCGTCGTAGAGTGCATGGCGCACTTCATGGAAAACAGCGCCTCCTTCTCCGCCAAAACTCATGCTCTTATCCATAACCACTATGACCTCGAGGTTTTCCAGGGCGTTTTTAAGAGCTTCGACTGGCAGAGGTCTAAAGGTGCGCAACCGCAAGAGTCCAGCTTTAACTCCTTCCTGCCTTAGCTCGTCTACGATTGTTTTCAGGGTGCCAGATGTTGAACCTACACAAATCACCGCGATTTCAGCGTCGTCTATCTTGTAGGCTTCAACCAGGCCGTTTCCGTAGTTTCTGCCGCTGATTTGTGCATATTCACTGTTAACTTGCTCAATCACCTTTAGTGCATTTTGCATGGCTTCTTCTTGCTGCCTCTTGAATTCGAAATAGTAATTCTGCAAAGCGATAGGTCCCATGGTCATTGGGTTATCTGGGTCGAGCTTGTACGGCACTGTTTTGCCTTCATGCGTGAGCACACTTGGCAATTGCCTCTCGCCGACGAATTGTTTTACCATTTCGTCTGAAAGCACATCCACATTCTCAAGAGTGTGGCTTAATGTGAAGCCGTCTAACCCTATGATTATGGGCAAAGATACGCCTGTGTCTTCAGCTATTTTGAACGCTTGAAGAATCGAATCGTACGCTTCTTGGGCGTTTTCAACGTAAATTTGAATCCAGCCGCTGTCTCTTTCAGCCATACTGTCAGAGTGGTCACCATGAATGTTAAGCGGCGCTGATAGAGCCCTATTGGCAATCGCCATGACAACTGGTGCACGAGAGCCTGAGGTTACGAAAAGCATCTCATGCATCAACGCCAAACCAGCCGAAGCACTAGCGGTGAAGGTTCTGGCGCCTGTTGCTGCTGCCGCTAGACAAGCGGTTATGGCACTGTGCTCTGATTCGGTGCAGACAAATTCGGTTTGAACCTCGCCGTTTGCAACATACTCGCTGAATTTTTCCACGATAATTGTTTGCGGTGTGATTGGGTATGCGGCAACCACGTCAACGTCGCATTGTTTAACAGCCAAGGCGACTGCTTCATCGCCGTTTAGAGCCATTGTTTCTTGTTTTTGCTGTTTTTGCATTTTCTTTTTACTCCTGCTCCAGTTTCATGGTTATTGCTTTAGTGGGGCACTCGTTGGCGCATATTCCGCAGCCCTTGCAGAAGCTGTAATCGAACTCTATTTTCTTCATTTCAGGTCGGAAACGGATTGCGCCTTCGGGGCATAGCATTACACAGGTTAAGCATACGGTGCATTTTTCTAGGTCTCTTGTGGGCATGTAGGTTTTCCAGTCCCCAGTCATAAAGCCAGTGCTGGACCTTGAGCACACTCCCGCCATGGATATCTCTTTCCAAGTCTTTTCTTTACTGCTCATTCCATTTTTGCCTCCTTGTAAGCTTCTTTGATGACGGCAAAGTTTTTCTCTGCCAAATCAGGTCTAAAGCGTTGTTTGAGAGTTTTTTCTATGCTTTCTAGCTTGACGATTCCTGTGGCACGGGCAACTGCACCTAACATTGACGTGTTAGTGATGGGCATTCCTAAGATTTTTAGAGCCATTTCGGTTGCTGGAACTGTCCAAACTTTTCCTTTTGCCATTCGGTAATGTTCTTTTAAGGCTGATGGCTCTTCAGGTGAATTGACTATAATTAAGTCTTCATCCCTGTTCACTCCAGAAGTAACAGGCACCGTCTTTAGTAACGTATTGTCCAGAACTACAACCACGTCTGGGTCATAAATTGCGCAGTGTAATCTGATTGGTTCAGTGCTGATTCTTGTGAAGGCAGTCACAGGCGCACCCATTCGTTCTGGCCCAAACTCTGGAAAAGATTGAATGTATTTACCCTCATCAAGCGCTGTTCTAGCCAAAAGTTCGCTGGCTGTCCAAGCGCCTTGTCCGCCTCTGCCATGCCATCTAAACTCTATCATGCTTTTCAAATAATTTGCTCTCCTCGAATTGTTTTCTCCATTTAATTGTCAAATGCCTTTATAATTTTTCCCTCTGAAAACACTAAAAGCTTTCGTTAATATAATAATTTACGCTGAAACCTTGACATAATTGCCTTCCACGTAAGCATTAACAATGTTATTACCTTACACAACGCACAATTACAGCCGCCAAACAAACCAAACATCTCCTTCCGTGCTGTTGCACCACAGGTTACTCTTGGCTAGTTAGCCAGAACCAAGAGTTTCTCCCAATCTGCCCAAGTAATCAAACATAACGCAGTGACCCTTTCCCCTAAAGACTTCTAGTTGAGCATTAGGAACTCGTTTAGAAATCGTCTGTGCATTGCTGACTCGGCAGGTTCTGTCCTCAGCGCCATGCCAAATGAACAATTTGTCAGCCGGAACATTTGCAAGTGGAATATCCCATGGCTTCATGAAAATCTGGTGCTCCTGAAACACCGCGTTAACGCCCATATTTCCCTGCCGAAAGCCTTCAGCCATCGATTGATACAGCAGCCTCATCCAGTCTGGGTTAGAGAAAAATTTCAAGTCGTCTCGGGAGCAGGCGTGGAGCAGGTGTTTTCCTTGTCTTGACTTCAAGAAAGCCTCGATGTCACCGTTTGCTTTCAGCACTTGCTGCCTCATCCTTTTCATAGCCAACCTGCCGATAAACGGAACCTTCATGGCTAAGTTGGCAAGAGGTGTATTGTGCGCCGTTGCCACGTCAAAAGGCAAAGCAGGCGTACCCGCAACCACTGCACGGGTTACCCGCTCAGGAAAAAGCGACAGGTAAGCAAGCGCAAAAACTCCTCCGCCCGACCAGCCCAAAACTCCCAACCGTTCAAGACCCAAGTAATCAGCCAAAGCATTAACATCGCCGCAAAAATCACGCAGGCTTTTTCGCCGTTGAAAAGTGGACAAGCCATAGCCTGCCCGGTCAAAACCAATTATCTGCAGGTTGCCGGTTTGGGCGAGTTCTTTTAGGAGCAGAATTTCAAGGCGGCTGCTTGCAGTGCCATGAAAGTACACAACTGGGTTGCCTTTGCCTAATGTGAAGTAGCCAAGTTGGCGTCCATCAGCTAAAGAGATTACTTGCGAACTCATTTTTCGTTCCAGGCAAGAGGTTATTGCTGTTTTTCTTGAAGTGTCAAAAGCATAGTGCCTGTGCGATACCCTTCCGCATCAACCGTCACGTACTTGAAGCCTAATGCCTTCAGTTTAGCAGCAACCGTGTCCAAGACCTCAGCATCAAAGAGCCTTTGCCTTTCGTCTCTTCCAACTTCTATTCTTGCCAAGCCATTATGGTCGCGAACTCGCAGTTGGCGCACACCCGTCAACTCCTTCACTACCTGCTCTGCCTGCCCAACCCTGCCCAACTTTTCAGCCGTTATTTGCTCATGAAAAGGAAACCTTGAAGCCAAGCAGGCATTTGACGGCTTATCCCCAACCGACAAGCCTTTTTGTTTGGCTAAAAGGCGGATTTCCTCTTTGGTGAAGCCTGCCTCAACCCACGGACTATAAACGCTGTCAAGTTCTTTTACAGCCTTAAATCCTGGTCGATGCTCGTTTAGGTCGCTAAAGTTTGTGCCCTCAAAAACCGCCTTGAAACCCAACTGGCTTGCCTTGCCTTGAAGCGTTGTTAACAATTCTTTTTTGCAGTAGTAGCATCGGTTTTCAGGGTTTCTGCTGAAATTCTCATCCGAAAGCTCATCCGTCTTTACCACGTGCAATGCTATGCCGATTTCTTGCGCTATCTTCTTTGCGTCCTCCAGTTCGCCTGGCGTGTAAGTTGGAGAGTCAGCAGTAACCGCCACGGCGCGCGCCCCTAATACCCCACGGCAAACGGAGGCTAAAGTTGAACTGTCCAATCCGCCTGAGAAGGCTATTACAGCGCCGTCTTTTCCTTTCTCTTCAATAAAGCGCTCCAACAAACGCAATTTCCCATATAAATCGTTCATGGCGGTCATTTTTTGAGCACCCCAAGAGCCCTCGCCGTCGCCAAGTCCATAATTTCTCTGAGGGGCTTTTTTGTCTTGCCCGCAATTTTTTTGATGTCCTCAAACTCCGGCTTGATTCTGATGATTTCTCCTTTGCTGTCCTTGGCTACTTTTACGTTAACCATTTCCTTTACTTCGCCCACCAAGAGCTCCACAGTGACTACCTCACGGCTGATTATGTGTCTTTCGCAATAGTTTACTCGGATGCCCAAGGTTCCGGTTTCTTGGATTAGCACCTTTGATAGGTTGTCAACGTCCTTTGCGTCGGCGATAACTTTGAGAATCTGCCCAGGGCGGTTCTTTTTGGTGAACATGGGGATTATGCTGACGTCTTTGGCGCCTTCCGCCAGAAGCCTATCAAACGTGTAACCGATAATTTCCCCGGTTGTATCGTCAAGGTTGGTTTCTAAAACGGCAATCTCATCCTTCAGAAAATCATTACCAGCCAAGGGCTTACCCATCGTCAACCTCAACACGCCAGGCACTTCAGCGAAATCCTTGTTTCCCGCGCCGTAACCAACCTTCAGCGGAATCATCAAAGGATAGAAACGGTTGACCTCATCAACCAAATTAACCAGCAGGGAGGCGCCTGTGGGTGTGGCAAGCTCCGATTCCATTGGTCCACCTTGGAACGGAAAATTCTTGGAAGCCAATATCGCCAAGGTTGCGGGAGCAGGACTGGAAACGGTGCCATGAGAAAACCTGAACAATCCTCCGCCTACCGAAACAGGCGTAGAGTAAACTTTGGAGTCAAACAAGCCCAAATCATCAAGCGCAACTGCCGAACCCACAATTTCCGCAGCTGTATCAACCAGTGCTACTTCATGCAAGTGCGCCTCAGAAAAATTAGCTTTATGCAAATCCGCCTCAGCGCCAACTAAGATACGAATCGTGTTTGAAGCAAACCGCTTTGCCTTTTCGGAAAGCTCCAGTTTGCCGACGGCTTTTTCCACAATTTCGATGAGTTGGTCGCCGTGTCTCTTCGTGGGTTCGTCGGAGATTATGTCGATTTTTGTTGCCCTAAATTGCCCGCGCATAACTTGGTTGATTTCTATTTTTATGCCTCTGTAGCCAAATTCAGGGTTTTCAAGGGATTTTATGGCAGAGGTGACTTTTCCAACATCCGCTCCAAGGTCCAACAGTGCACCTAAAAACATGTCCCCTGCAACGCCGGCGACTTGGCAGTCAATTACAAGAATTTTGTTATCTTCAATCATAATACCACAAGCAGTTTTTCCTAACAAGCATAAATATTATATTACTTGCCTGTTTTTTTAAATGTTGTTTGCCCCATGTCTTCTATAAAGGAAATTCTCGATAAAGTTGCAAAAAATCAGGTTTCCCCTGCCGAAGCCGAACAGTTTCTAAGGTTACTTGCCATTGACGAGTTAGGCAGCTACGCAAAGATTGACTGCAACAGAGACCTAAGAAAGGGTGTACCAGAGATTGTTTTGGCAGAGGGTAAAACGGCAAGGGATGTTGCTGAAATCTCGCTTGACATGATGACGAGAAGGGGCAGGGCAATTGTCAGTCGATGCGGAGAGCAGCACATTCAAGCCATAAAAGAAAAAACAGCGGAAACCAGCGATGTTTTGCTGCACATTCATGACAGAGCAAAAATGGTTGTCTTAAAAAAGAAGGACTTTGTGCCCTGCAGCAACGGGGGAAGAATTGCAATTTTGACGGCTGGCACCTCAGACATACCTGTGGCGGAGGAGGCAAAAGTCATCGCCGAAGAGATGGGCTGCAACGTTTTTTCAGTCTATGATGTTGGCGTGGCTGGGATTCACAGGCTGCTTGAACCCTTAAAGGAAGTCATTACAAAAGACGTTGACGTGGTCGTTGTGGTGGCTGGCAGAGAAGGCGCGTTAGCGTCGGTGGTTGCGGGCATGGTGGATGTTCCAGTCATCGCCGTTCCGACTTCTAACAGCTACGGCTTTGGAGAAAAAGGAGTCAGCACACTCATGGCGATGCTGCAGTCCTGCTCTTTAGGGTTGGCGGTTGTTAACATAGATGGCGGAGTGGCGGCTGGAGCAGTAGCAACAATGATTGCAAATCGAGCCGCTAAATTCAGAAAATAAGGCTTATTGCAGTTGTTGGCGGGCCCGGTGGGATTTGAACCCACGATCTCCGGCTCCGAAGGCCGACACCTTAATCCGTACTAGGCTACGGGCCCACGTTCATGCTTTCTGGATGGAATACTTACATTTTAGTCTTTGCTCAGGATGGATTACTTTTAATTTTGTGCTAGGATAGTTACAGCTTGCTTGCCGTGTTACCATGCGTTTTTCTCTTTCCGTAAATAGTGCCTGCCTGTAGTTCGGTTGTAGTTATATTCTTGGTATCCTTCAGCTCCGTATCGGCTCATCTTCTCGCTATAGTCAGGGTCAGTTTCAGAGATTTCGATTGGTTCCCATTCTTTGTCGCTGCCATAGAGTCGCTCAGATATGGGAGCGTAGACTTTGACGTATTTGTCAGAGTTTTCGCCTAGTAAGTTTGCGACTGCATCCGAGTTGCCTTTTAGGTATCGTTCAAGCACGGCTCGCCAGTGGCGGTTACTGTAGAATGTGATCTTTTCTAGTTCTGGTATGCCTAAACGTTTAGCTGCTCTTTCTCTGGCTCGTCTGAAGTTTTGTCCAGCCGTGTCTACGTTGCTGTATGTGAAGACAAGGTTTAGGTTTCTTTGTTTTCGGTTGCGGCAGGTGGCAATGTTGAGTTGTCGGTTTTTTAGTTCTGAGAGCATGTCGATGACTTTGACGAAGCGACCTTTTAGTTGGACAGTTCTTGTTCTTCCGTGTTTTGCTGGTTTGTTTATGGCGATTGTTTTTCTTGCAAAGTCTATGTCTTTCCATTCGATTCTTAGTGCCTCTATTGGTCTCACGGCGGTTGCCATCAGTACAAAGCAGAAGACTTGCATTTGGAAGCTAAGTGCAGCGTAGAGAAGTTCCATATGTTGAGTCTGCGGCAGGTTATACTCAGGGGTTTTGTATTCAAACTGCGGTATCTTGACATCTTCCATGTGGAGGTATTTTTGACGAAGCTTGTGTAGGCTTTGCAATAGCTATTTTTGTTGCAGTTGGTCCAGTTGCTCATTTCTGGGTCAAAGGCTAGTTTGCGTTTGAAATCGTCGGGACTAAATAGATCAACTTTGAATTTGTGAGCAAGCGCTTTTAGTCTGAAAACGTATTTGCTAAGTGTCAGGTCGCCTACTAAATGCTCTTTCTTGATGTATTGCTGATAGTCTGCAATCACTAGGTCTATGTCAGCTTTAATGACGTGTTCAGTTGAGTTTTCCTTCTGTTTTTCTTTCTGCGAAACGTTGATTTTTTCTGACGTTTCGAGTGTCAAGTTTTTCGCCTCTTCGTTTAAGACGCATACTTGGCTATTCTCGATATTAGTGCTCTTAGTTTTTAAATTCAACGTCAAGGGCAAATAGCTATCTGCAACCTGTTTAGCCAGTTTTAGGTCGTCTGGGTCAGAGAAGCGGCGTCCACATGACCGGCAAATATAACGCTGAATTTTCACATCAAAACTACTATAAGCAACGCCATTTCGGAACACTTTAGAGCTGCTGCACTCGGGGCATTGAACCTTTTTTCTACATGCAGCCTGTCTGGCCGTGGGAATGATGTCAGTGACATCTGGTTGAGGTTCATTTGGGAGCGTCTCAGCGTCAACGTCAGCATGAAAGTGGCCCGTATCGATGTCAACGCTGTTACTGCCAAGTATGCCTGAAGAGGCGGACGCTTTTCCCTGAACCTCAGCCTCCACCATAATCTAAGAGGTCTCCTTTTCGTCAGGCCCCTCGGTTTTGCCAAGTATGCCACCAGATATTTTCTCAGTAAGCCCAACCATCTTTCTCTCAACCCATGGTTTGTTTACTGCGTGTTGCGTTTTCTTTTTCAAAAATTGGTTGCAGAGTTATTTTGTCGCTGACTTCCATTGCGATTGCAATTACTTTTCTTCCTGTTTGGTCTTCGGCGTTTGTTAGCCATGATTTAGGTATGGTGACTGCTTTGCTGTGTCCTAGGTTGTGGATGCTTCTGATTATGGGCATGCTTGATTCTCCATTATGCGTGTTTGTACATAATTAGGTTTAAATCTAATATTAACATTTTTTATGCACAATAGAGGCGCAGCAATGCATAATAAAACGACCAGCAAAAAAATGGAATCCCTCCTATCACCACTCAGCTACCTGGCAACCCATAAAGAAGCAAGCGTAGAAGAAATCGCAACGCAAACAAAGAAAAACTACTCAACCGTTCTAAGAGCCACCTCCGAACTATGCCAAAAAGGACTAGTAGACTTCAGACTAGAGCGAACAGCGCCCCGGGGAAAAGAGCTGCGACTGTACCGATTGAACTTCTATGGGTTAATGTTCTACATGACCCGATCAAGCGAGATAGAATACAGTCTTGCCGACTTCCGAGAGATAGCAAAAGCCCACGAAGATTTGCTGGTTGTCTTCCAAAAGTGGGACAAATTCGCTAAAGCAGGTTTTGAACAACAACTATTTTCAAGGGTAAAGTCAGCGTTGAACGTCGAGTCACAGTACAACAACCGCTATGACTTTGTCACCATAACCTCGTTTGATGTTACCAATCTTTTCCCAAAGAAGGATGAAGCCTTGCGCCGGAGCTCTTTTGATTATTTGGTTTTAGGATTCTTTTACATGGAGCAACCAGTCGAACACGTTAAGGAGTCCATAGGTGAAAAGCAGTGGAAAACCCTTCAAGACATATGGAGCGTAGTCGAAGGCGATTATGAGCTTAGAAAGAAGAGAGATGCATTTCTGGATTTTTTGGAGCTAGAGCGCAGAGAAGGACTTAAGGCAATTGATGAATGGAGAAAATACCTAAAACAAGAACAAAAAGCACCCAACAACTAGCTTCTAACTTATTTTAAATAACCATTAGAAAAATAAAAATATTTTTTTCCTGCATACTACCTCTGGCTTTTAGAAGAAGAAAAACAGCAGTTTCCTACAAAAATGCCCGTTCTTCTTCTTTCAATAGTGAGTTGAAAGCAAATAGACCATAATTTCAAGTCTACTTTCGGGTGCCACTTGAATAAAGATGCTTAAGTCTATCCTGTCTAATGCAAGGGCAACTTGCGCTCTGACATCCAATGCATAGAGGGGTGAGAGAAAATGGGCTTTTGTAAGTCTCGTTCCACACTTTATTATCCATCCCTGTGAATATAACGCTTTTATGCGTCTATCGATGCTCCGCCACTTAACATGCCTAAAACCCTTAATCCGCCTAATCCTTAAGTATATATCATAACTTGTCAGTGAATCCCCAGAATCAAGAATTTTGATTATGACACGGTTTAATTTAGCCTCTCGACCACTGAACACTGTAAGTTTTGTGCCCTTGGCTCTCTTCCGCGTCACAGATGTCTACTCCCCAGATGGGTTAGGGAGCAAAAAAGACAGCGAACTTGGCATGCTCCTCTTGCCATTTAGAGGCACGCCTGCTCCTTTCATGTGGACGAGAATTGGGGCGTAGATTGAGTTTTTTAGTAAGCGATTTGGATTAGAAGAGATACTTTGTTGTCAGATTCTGCTTTTACTGCCTCTGACAGAGTTCACTATTATTCTTGACACTATACCAGCGATTATGCTCGCCATCCCGATGAATAACGTGACTGCATTGCCGACCGCATAGTCAATGTCGATTTGGGTTCCGCTGAAGCTCGTGCCATTAAGCCAGTTTATAAAATACTCTTTCGGAAACAACCAAACTGAGCCAATTAATAAGACCCCCATCATCACTAAAGCAACCGCAAAACTATACTTTCTAGCAAAAATGAATTTGGGCGAAAGGATCACCAACATACCTAATACAAGCCCAATATATCCGACGGGTAGGTGAAAGCCCCAAAGAATTCCATAGATTGAGGGTGTTCCAAAGGAATGATAACTTCCGAAAGGAGCGAATAATAATCCAATAAGTGCCATGCCATAAATCAACCGCATAGCTAAGGCTATCTTTGCAGCATAACTCGCAGTGCTTAACATGCTTGTACTCGGGGTTGTATATGACGAGCTCTTTGGAAGCCAGCCTCGAAAATAATTCTTCAATGATTTTAGAATACTTTTGTTACAGGCTTTCATTGCGTATTCTCCTTGCGGATAATCACTTGTTCTTTCTCCAATTGGCTTGCTTCATCGATGCTTTTTATGATAACCGTAAAATCGCCCAACGTCTTTGGTACATCTTGCGTGTCAGTCGCATTGTTGGCTATGTAAACTGCGATTCCAACGATGTGGTTATCGGTGCTGTTTCTTGCAATTCCAGCCCCGACCACGCCGGAGATGTTTAGCAGTAAATCCTTGTTTCCGTTAACCGTATCGTATATTTTCACATCTGTTGGGACAATCGGGTTTAAACTCATCATAATAAAGCTCAAAAGCAAAAGAGCACCGACCACAAACACCGCTGAAGCACCTATAACGATTACCAACCTGCGCTTCCTACTGGCGACACGAGCAGCTATCCTTCCAAGATTTAGAGCGTTTTGGTCTTCAGGAATCCAGCCTCGAACGCGCTGTTCGATTGATTTTTTGTGCTTCATCTTCTCAACTCCCCGATTCTAAGACCGATTGAAATTCTAAAACTGCACTTGTACCCGTAAGGGTCATCTCAGAGCCATCTAGATACAGCAGAGTTTTTGGCAACTCAATAGAGGAGATGTCAGTACTGATAACTTTGAGCAGAAATGTAATTTGTTCGCCTCCACCATAGCCGTTGTATTGGTGTGTGTTGTTTCCGCTAATGAGTTGGAAGTTGTTTTCTGGGTAGGAGTCGGTAATGTTCACTTGCCTTTTGAACTCTGGAAACACATGTCCGTGCCAGTATACGCTAGTCTGTACCTCGATTGTGTCGCCAACGTTTGCAGTGGAGCAGTTTAGGGACTTCTCGTAATAGCTGGCGGTAACATCGGCCTGTGGGTTGGTGTAGAATATGAGCGTCTGTACTCCTTTGTAAGCGAAAAGGGACAAAGCAACAATAGCAATTAAGGTAAAAGCGACCCAAGCAGGTCTTTTCCAACGAGGCTTCAAGGGCGCGTTTGTATATGCTGCAAAAGGCTCTTTTGGAATCCAACCGCGAAAGCGTTGTCGCATACATCTTTTTACGTTCATGCTTTCAACTCCGGGATAAGCTTTGAGAAAATTTGGTGTGCTAACTTGGCTGGGTGAATCTGGTCGGCATCCTCGATTTCTATACCTCTTTCTTCGGCAATGTCAAGTAGGTACCTTTTTATTTGATTGAGAAAGGCTTGGTCAGTGACTTCTTCGGGGTTGTCATGCCAATACCAGACCTTTATGCCATAATGAGTGCTATAGGTGACGATGGCTTTACGTTTTAACGCTGGATGGTATCCTAGCAAGATTGCCTCTTTAGCGTATAGTTGTATGACTTGAAGGTCGTTTGTTCGGGCAACATCTAAGAGTGAGAAGGATAGTTTGGCTTCAGCTGCCAGTTTTGTTTGGTTTACGAATTGGCGTGTTGTTTTCATTTTATCTGCGATGGCCGCTATCGATAGACCTCTGCTTAACAATGACCATACTGTCTTTTGTTTTTGGCTCAATGGCGTTGATAAGGAACAAAACGGCGGCATAGTTTTCCCCTACTGACTATGAATTAACTATGATTTTTAGATTGACTTCTTGTCTAGGAATGTTTGTGCCCCAAACTGTGAGTTTTGCATAATGTTCTCCTGCTTCAACGGTGTTCAATGCAGCTATCGTTAAAGTGTATTGACCTGCCTCTCCGGGGTGTATTCGACCGAATATGAGTTGACGTGTCTGTGTTTGTAATGATTCCTCAACGAAGCCATCCGGGAGAACAAGTTCGCCTTCAACACCTTCTGCCGCAGCCTTTAGTCCTGGGCTATTTCGCAGTATGATTTCAAGTGATGAGCTTTCGCCTTGGTTGACGTTTAGCGGAGGGGAAGGGTTAAACTGTATTTCTATCGTTGCTGGGGCTGCTGGGGACCCGCTTAAAAATACGGCGCTAACCGTTATAATAACTGCAATAACAATCACTGAAATTAAAACAATCCATCTTTTCATCGTACCTTACCACCCCAGATATGTAAATACTTATGTATTTACTAATATTTATTTCTTGCTTGATTAAACTGTTCAGCCATGTCAGCGCTGGCTAAAAGGCACTTGCCTTGACTTGCCCATTGACTAAGCAAAAAAAGAAATAGGACTTGGTTGCAAAGCAGAGGCTATGGAAGTCTTTTTCTTGCCTAAAGAGGCGGTGCTCCTATAGTTTAAGCGTGTAAACGGTTCTGGTTGGCTAACTATTGGTTCGGAAGTGACTTGTTTAGAAGAAAAACAGATGAATTCTACGGAAAAGCCCGTTCTTCTTTCCAATCAGCCAGAGCAAGACCAAGACACAGAAAAAGAAGAAGACAATGTTTGTGTAGCGTTATTGTCTTCTTCTTTCAACGTAAGTACCTGCTAATAAAGCAAGCCGTTTTCTGGTAGAAGAAAAAACACTTTGTGCAGCAGCCCTTTTTTCTTCTTCTCTCAAGCAGGCCAAAGTTCAAAAGAACAACAACAAACCAATTTTGCAACTGTTGTTGTTCTTCTTCTCTCCGCTTAATGGTCTATTTATGGCAAGTCTAGTAGACGTTATTTTTCTTTTTTGATGGGCTGATCTGGGAAAGGAAAAAAATGTTAATTTGCAAAAGTGCCTTTTTTCTCTGTGTCAATCCTTTGCTTAATCTAGTATTGTGTGCTTTTTGTTATGGTTAGTTTGTTATCTTCTTCGATGAAAATTAGCATGTCGCCTTCTTTGAGTTGGTATTTGTCTCTGACTCGTTTAGGTATAGTTACTTGGTACTTGTAGGTTATTTTGCTTAAGCCGAGGACTTCTCTTTTTGACGTCTTGGACAATCGGTAAACCCCTTGAAAATAAGGAGCGGTTAATGTTTAAAGCAATCCAAGGAATAGTGGTTAAGTCTGGGAAAGTAAGGAAGATTTAATACAATTGCAAGGTACAGTTATGCAGGCGACAGGTCAATGTCTGTGACAACTCGTAAGCAACCTCCAGGTGCAAACGTGAAATTGCGCAAAGAATTGCAAGACAGCGGCTACACGCAGGAAGTGATCGATAAAATATTAGAGTATTACACCGGCAACCAGAAGGGCAAGACTAATGGAGCGAGACGAAGCTGTTAAGCTTGTCAAGGAAATTTTTTACTCCTGCAGATACATTGAAGGTAAATCAATAAAACTTATGCCAGCAGATACTACTGGCTTTTCATCTAAAGGCTGCCAAATCCATATTCACACAAGAGACGATGAGTTATTGGAGAGTTGTCTAAAGACAGTTACCGATAACCATGGTTTAGCAATGACTAAAAAAGGTGACCTTGTAATAATCTATAAACCGTCAACCATAATTTAGCGTTTATCATAAGGCACTCGCTGTCTTGGATCATTTATCCACACGACAGCAAATCACAATATCGCGATTGCAAACATAGTAAACAATTTTTTGATTCTGGTTTGTTTGGAAAGTTTTAACTTCTCATTCTAGCTATATCCTAAGAAGCTAATCCCATTCATGGGAGTTGACTAAAGGCTGCCAGTTGAAATCACCTTAGAAATGTACGCTGAAAAGCCTGTGGTGCTACCGTTTTTTACAGGTCACGTCGCTAGGGGGTTGTTGCTGCATTTTATTCAGCTGGTTGACCCCGCCGCTTCAGGGTTGCTGCATGAACTCAACGTGTCTAAGCCCTACAGCGTAACGCCCCTGCGCTTCAAGAGCAGCAGCCGAACCGAGAACGGCTATGTTTTGGACTCCCAGTTTCCCTGCAAAGTTGGTTTTCGATTCCTAAAAGACGAATATTCGACCTATCTGCTGAGTTTTTTCCAGAAACAGAACAGCGCATTGATTTTTGACACCACATTTCAGATTGCCTCCATGAGTATAAACTGTAAGAGCTATGCCGATTTAGAGAAAGAGGCACAAGCGGTTGATGGGTTCACGCTGGATTTTAGGACTCCCACTTATCTTGCGAATCTAAACAGCAACTACCATTGGATGTTTCCCGACCCTGCCAAAGTGTTCTGCAGCCTCATGCGTTGCTGGAACCAGTTCAGCAACGGACGCCGCTTCAGCAAAGAAGAATACGTTACCTACAAGGATTGGCTGCAGAAAAACGTGGGCGTAAGCCGCTACGAACTACAGACGCGCGTCGGGGCAGTGCGCAAAAACCAGAGAACCGCTGGATTCACTGGCACCGTAACCTATGAACTAGGCGACAAAGAAAATCCCAACAACAAAACCACCCACATGCTCGCAAAATACGCAGAATACGCCAACATAGGCGGAAACAAAACAGCAGCATACGGACAAACAAAACTGCAAATAGACGGAAGGCGATAACGATTGAATCGAGTCTTTGATAACTTCACAATAAACGAAGTATTCGCGAAGGCTCTTGATATCAAAGAGGAACCCTATAGGCATCAGCGAGAAACAGCGAGATATCTATTAGACGGCAAATCTGTTGTTTTGAGGGCACCGTGCGGTTCTGGTAAGACAGAAGCATGTTTTGTTTCTTTCCTTCTCGGAAGGAATTATACGCTTCCCAATCGTTTAGTTTACTCTTTACCAACACGCGCTTTGGTTGAAGATGTTTCTGAAAGGGTTAAAAAAGGCATAAGTAGAATTGGGTTACCTCCGATAGTGTCCTCACAACATGGTGCCAATTCTGAAGACCCATTGTTTAACAATGAGGTTGTTATAGCTACAATTGACCAAACTATTGGGGCGTATTGTTGTACACCTTTGAGTTTACCAGTGAGTCAAGGAAACATTCCTGCCGGAGCTGTGGTTTCATCTTTTTTATGTTTTGATGAAGCTCATGTCTATGACCATTTGTTGGGTTTACAAAGCACATTGGTTTTGGTCGAGCGTGCTGCCGAGTTAGGTTTACCTTTTTTGGTGATGTCAGCGACTCTGCCTAATTCCTTTATCAAATGGTTTGAAGAAAGATTTGGAGAAACAACTGCGATTGTAAAAGGTAATGATGAAGACGTCCCTAAGCGTCAAAAGCGTAACGTAACTTTGCAGTGGGTGGGTAAGCTTCTTGAACGAGAAGATATTCTTGGATGCGCAGATTCATGGAACCGTATTATGGTTGTATGTAATACAGTAAATCATGCGCAAGCGTTGTTTAATTCAGTTAAGCAAGATTTAAAGAATCATAGTTTCAGTGTTTTTTTGTTACATTCTCGATTCTTGGACGGGGACAAAGAAAAGATTGAAAATGCCATGAAATCTTCCCTGGAAAATTTAAGCAAGAAAACATGTCTAATTACCACACAAGTTTGCGAAGTTGGATTAGATATTTCATGTGATTTATTGTTGACTGAGCTTTCTCCGCCTGACTCGCTTATTCAACGAATGGGTAGATGTGCCCGAGAAGGTGGTAATGGCGCGGTGAGAGTTTTTGAGGTGGAATATTGCCTACCGTACAAAAAGAGTGACATAGATAACACTAGAAAATATCTTTCTGAAAAATTAGACGGCAAAAGAATATGTTGGAACGAGGAACTAGAATTTGTAAACGCCCTTCTAGACCAAGATTTCAGACAAATTATGAATGACAAAAATCGCAGACTTAGTATTCTAAAACGCTTAGGCGACTCAGCTTTTGATGGTGATAGAAAAGGAATTGAAGATTGTATACGGGATGTTCTCACAACAAACATCACAATTTGTGAAAATCCGCATGAACTAACAGCAGTAGATCTTCTGGGAATGCCTTGGATTGATATTGATGTTCGAGTATTGAACCATCAAATAGGTAAAATGGGCGGGTCTATCTGGTTAGTTAAATTTGAACGTGATGAAGAGGGAAAGTTAACAAAGCAACTGTTCAGTTCGAAGGAAGCATCACCATACCAATATTATGTGGTTTCACCAAATTATTCAGCTTATAATACTGAGATAGGTTTAATGTTTGGTTCTGGTTTAACTGGCATAAAGTGGATGCCATCAAAGGGAAAATCTCTTAGTGAAGAGGCATGGGTTTATAGTGACGAATCTTGGATTGAACATGTCAATGCTTGTCTCAGGATGTTTGATTATTTCAAACTTCAAGAATCGTCTTCTTTTGAATTGCTTCAGAGATTGTTGGGTCTGACACCAGTTCAAACTAGTGGTGTAGTAGAGTTATGCTTGGTTTTACATGATTTAGGCAAATTGAATATAGAATGGCAGAGAAGTTTCGGAATCACAGAAAAATCTTTTTCACCACCAATTGCCCATGCACCGTATGAAAAAAAGAGAAAGAGGCTACCGCCACATGCTACAATTTCTGCATATGCAGCTTATCCGTTATTGGAGCAATTACTGAAAAATACTAAAGGGAAATACAGGAAAATTTACGCGCTTCAAATGGCTATAGGTCATCATCATCACACTCGTGCTCAACAAGGATGCGAGTACCGTTTAGGCTGGAGAAATATCTATGATTCAAAGATTATGGATGTGGCCACAAGGTTCGATTTGGATTTAGACATTTCTTCGATTATTGATCAAGATCACGATGCGAATCTTGAGCAGAGCTTCCCTGGAATTGAAAAGACAGACGAATACGCGATCTATTGCATAGTTTCAAGACTTATTCGACTTTGTGACAGAGCAGCCACCAAATCAAGGGAAAACTCTAAAAATCAAATTGCCTGAATAATGTTAGGGGGTAACTCATACGGCTCAGGAGAGATATTATGTTAACAAAACGGGCTTCGAGTTGTTTGATATCTTTAGAGCTTATGGTCTTGCTTTTGCCATAAGCGGCTTTAAGGCAAACCCCGAGACCCAGATATTGGATAAGGGTTATGTGTACTATATTGACATCATCGAAGGCTGTACCTCCAAAAATCCAGACCCTGAACTTTTTGCAGACACTGATAACTGGATTAATGCTTTCGGAAAAGAAAAAACAAGAAAAGATGCAAAGAAAAAACCAACCAAAGTCGCTTGCGAGGAATTACTTAGTAAAGAGTACGATAAAATTTTAAGTCTTTATAGACAAATGGACTTCTTTCCAAGAATAGGTAACTCAATCAAAGATGGCGAAACGCTATATCAAACGATTGACATATCTGCTTCAAAAGGGTTTCGTGAAGAAAAAGCTGGAACAACCTACCACGATGGGTCTCAGTTGTTCGTAGACAAGTATTCATGGGTTTTAGCATGTCTTGGCAGAGTTTTCTTCGGGGCACAAATTAATTGTGGTGGACGAAATAAAGGATACATCTTGACTATAGTTCCAAACCCTTGTAAAGTTTTACTTCATGAACAACGGCAAATACAGCGAGATCTTTCGCTCTCTGGCTTATGCGTTTTCTCTCCAAATGGAACATTAGTGCATTACGCAATCAAACTGTACTTGCTCCTATCAAAAAGCAGACACAATATCCAGTATGATACTGTCCTTTTCAATTCCTTACGAAAGACCGGACAAAAGCCTAAACCCAGCGGAGGAGGGAAATATAGTCTTTTTCTTCTTGAGCGGTTTTCTAAGTCGAATAGTGGAAGTAAAATCTTGGAAGAATTAGATAGAGAACTCGAGTTGTCGAGCGTCAAAGGCTTTAGGCAGAATATAGGTTTCGCCTTAACCGATTTTCTCCTACGCCCCACTTTACAGAACTTCAGAACTTACGAAAGATTATATATACTTGGACAGATAAACGAGAGCAACCAGTTCTCCACTTGGGAGAAGGAACAATGGGAAGAGATAATCAAGAATGTCGAAGTTACATGAACTATTTTCTAATTCAGCCATAGAGAGCTTTGGCAAAGCGTTGCAAATTGCTATACAAAAGAATGACGATTATACATCACTTGTAGAAATTGATTATGCTGAGAAAGAAGAAGATTTTGTTATTGCTCTTAAAAAGTTTTTAAGACGCTTAGATTCAGGCGCAAGAAAATATGAGCGAACTACTTCGGGCAAAGCTTTTAAGCCAGACGAAGCTGATTTGGACGAACTCATGAAGTTGGTGCAAGAATACGGCGTTCGTATGGTTTGCGCTGCCTTAATGTCTCATGCTCTTGTTAGACCAGCACAAGGAGGAGAATGATAAAATATGAATGAAACAATCTATGAGATCGGTTTTGTTGGAAGAATTCAAATTGATGCCCACTCGCTGAACAATGAAGGCAATATAGGTAACGTTACAGAACCCAGAACCGTAATCTTGGCTAATGGAGAAAAAACTGATGGCATAAGCGGCGAAATGCTCAAACACATACACACGGAAGCACTATGGCAGATTACTGATAAAAAGCAGCTTTGCACTGCTTGCAAGACCATGAGCCCAATGAAAGCCGATGCAAACCCTGATAACGAAAAGATTAGCACAAAAATAAAAGAATTGAGTCAAAAGAGAAAAGCCACAAAAGACACAAAACAAAAGGATGAATTCAGCAAATTAATAAGCGATGAATTGAAAACGACTCTGAATAACGCAGTTAATTGCCCAATTTGCGATTTACACGGTTTCTTGATACAAAGTCCCCCTCTAAATCGTAAATCTGTTATAGAATTTGGGTGGGCGCTAGCTTTGCCCGCAAACTTTTACAGAGACATACATTTGCATACTAGAGTTGCTATAGGTGAAAAAGGAAAAGAAGAGGGAAGAGGTGCTAGTGTGAGCGAACAAATGATTTATAACCGACCAACTCGCTCGGGAACCTACGCTTTCATATCTGTATTTCAACCTTGGCGAATAGGATTAAATGAAATTGATTATACATATGCCACCGGCGAAGAGGAAAGAAAAAGGCGGTATGAACTT
>QYYE01000025.1 GCA_003589585.1 Candidatus Bathyarchaeota archaeon | reverse complement strand
ATGGATAATTATGGTGTAGCGTCTGTTGCTGGGGATACTTGAGAATATTCTACGTTGTTTCCGTTTGCTGTTGTGAATTTCATAGAGTAGCTGGTACTTGCATCCCAATCAAATGTAATCCTGACATCGCTGATTCCGCCCTTTTCAATTATTGCGTCGTCAACGTCTACTTCTACATCAAGTGCAACACCATTTATGTACACTTTCTTGATTTCTGCATCGGCTCCACCGCTGTTTTTAACACTGACAACGATTTCGTCAACAAGGGGATCAACGCCATCTCCATCTGAGAAGTGAACGTTTGTTACAGATAGTTGCTCTGCGCCTCCCATTAGACCAAGAGACATTCCTCCCATCCATGCGGCAACGACTACGCTGACTGCAACTGTGACGGCGATGAGTATGATTGATGCTACTACGGGGCTTAGGGCTTTTGTGCTTTTCCTAAATTTTCTAAAGTTCATTTTTCTCTTTACCCTCCTTTGAGGTTTGGTTGATTACATAGCGTTTGTTTACTATTAATAAATATTATGACTTACTATACACTACTGTTATCCTGTCCAACAAAACTACATCCAAACGGCGGAAAAAAGCCCCTTTGAAATAAACAATCGCCAAGGCAACTGTTCAACAAAAATACACTTACACGCAAAAATTAAGGAAAAGAGAAACAAAAGAAAGGATGAACCAATCTTGCGTTTCTAAACACTAAGCGCCTAGCTCATCAAAAAACTCGAGAAGAAGTTTTGCAATCTTTTCGCCAAGCTCAGTTTTCATGTAGTACTTCTTTAGCGGGTCAATGCGTTCGCTCTTAGCCAAACCCAGCGCTTCAATCTCAATCATTCTAGCCCTAAAAGTTCCATCGCTCAGCGTCAACTTGTTGTCCCGCATAAAATCCTTGGCGTCCTTCCACTTCCCGCGACCGATATGAAGTAGCAGTAAACAGTCAATGGCGTGGTCCTTCTCCAGCATAGCCTTAATAGCTGACAGCTTTGGCTCAGTCAATATATGCTTAACCTTCTCCTCTTCCACATTTTTCACCAATTCAATCACCTTTTCCATGTTCATCACACTTAATTCTCCTGACCAGTAATTTAAACTATATTACGAATCACGAAACATATCTCCCGACGCCTTCCTCCCGAAATTGAACTATTACAAACCCACTTATAAACAATACCGAGCAAGCAAAAAACAAAGCTCCAAAGCATGACAAAACCGACATATAAACCGACAAACAAGCCAAAACAACACAAACAAACCAGCGAATAATTATCAAACAAAATAAAAAGTGCTCGCCGCTCCGAGCTATTTTTTGCGGATGTTGCACTGCAAAACCTTTGGGCATATCAAGCATTCCTCCTGCAAGCCCACGCCTTTCCCAGACGCATTGAGAAGCCCGCTGTAGTGGGCGCATTTAGCTGGCGAATCAAACACTTTCGGGTATTCCGTTGCCTTCACCCCGACGACTTTTTCTTTTTCCGCCACCAGCTCAAGCTTGGACATGCAAAACGGGCAAGCGTAATGAGTTACCCTTGGAACCACAGATGCATCCGTAACTACAGTAGGCTTGTCAAAGCGTTTTTCACAGCCCTTATAGGGGCAGCGAAGTTTTCCTCCGTCGGATTCGTGGGAGCTAAAAAGGCGCATAGGTTCTCAGCCAACAAAAAACCAATATCGCAACATTTAATAAACTTTCCCAATCCCAGCCAGAACCAATCAAACAGAACAACACAACAACACAAAATTCAAAAAGAGAGCCTCGAGCGGGCTTTGATCCCGCGGCCTGCTGCTTACGAGGCAGCCGCTCCACCGGGCTGAGCTATCGAGGCGAAACATTGCTTTGCTTGCGTATTTGAGGGTGGTTGGTGTTTTTAAATGTTGGTTTGACTGGTGAAGGGGTTTTTTGGGTGTTTGGTTTATTTGGTTGTTTGCTAGTTGTTGCTTGATAAAGGGGTTGTCTGTTTGACTGGTGACGGTTTAGGTGAGCGCGAGTTAATCAGGTTAATGCAGCAGCGCTTAACGGTTATGCCGGATATGCCTGTGCCGTTTGGAGATGACGTTTCAGCGGTGCCGCTGGTCGGCGACGAAGTGGCAGTTCTCAAAACAGACATGCTAGTCGCAGAGACAGACGTTCCTGCAGGAATGAGCTTGTTTTCTGCCGCTCGAAAAGCCGTTGTCATGAACATCAGCGACTTTGCCGCAAAAGGAGTTTTGCCCTCTGCAGTTTTGGTAGCTCTTGGTTTGCCCAGAAAAATGGCAACAGAAAAAGCGGTGGTGGAAATTGCTGACGGTTTGAATGCTGGAGCCCGCGAGTATGGCGCTTACGTTGTTGGCGGTGACACTGGAGAAGCCTCTGGTTTGGTGATTGGCATTTCGCTTTTTGGAACCGCTAAGAGAAGTGCTTTGATGCTGCGTAGTGGTGTCCGGGCAGGGGATATGGTTGCGGTTACAGGTTTGTTTGGGAAATCCTCCTCGGGGCTTCGTTTGCTTCTTGGCGGTTGCACGGCTTCAGAGGCGGTGCGTGGAGTGTTGGTTGATGCGGTGTTTAATCCTAAGGCTCGGTTGCGTGAGGGCTTGGCGCTCCGTGGTTATGATTACGTTTCAGCGTCAATTGACAGCAGTGATGGGTTGGCTTGGAGTTTGCATGAGCTGGCAAAGATGAGCAATGTTGGCTTCTTGATAGACAAGGTTCCAATTGCCAATGAGGCAGAGGAGTTTGCGCGGCAGAATGACTTGGATCCCGTGGATTTGGCGCTGTACGGCGGGGAAGAGTACGAATTGGTGTTAACGGTTAAGCCTGAAAAGTTCCCTGAGGCAAAAGCCGTAGTGGAGACTGTCGGCGGTCGTTTGATTCCTATTGGCAAGGCAACCTATGAGAAGGAAATTGTCTCGGAAATTGAAGGAGTACAACGCCCCATTGAGGCTCGTGGCTGGGAACATTTCAAAACCAAAATCTAGGTCTGCTGATCCAAGAGATAGTTGATTATTGTTATACACGTTGCAGCCAGGTAAGGCTGTTTTCCAAGGCTGATTTTTTCCCCAAACCGCAACGCAAACGATTCTGCTTTTTTGGGCAAACCCACATGGTCACCCAGCACAAAGGCGCAGTTTTCTGGAAGCGTTATGTTGTTTATGTTTGTGCCGCCTTCTTCTAGAACGTAGATTTGGTGGGTTGCTGCTTTGGTTTTTATGAGGGCTTCAAAGCTTGTTTTGTCAGTGCTCACTCCAGGGTGGCTTTTGCCTTGGATGGTTTTTTTCAGGATTTTCTGCCATGTATCTATGTCGGTTCGCACGTCGTAGAGGGTTTTGCCGTCGATTTGGATGTGCAGAGGCGGGTTCGGCGGACCGTTTAAGATTGTGTGGAAGGTTACGTTTCTGCGTATGCCATGGCTAAGGAAGAGGCTGGTGATGATACATTCGTAAACTATGTCTAAGCGCCCTGCGTCATGGAGGCTGATGAAGGCGTGCTCGGTTTTTCCTTGTCGGGAGAACAGGATGAATTCTGGGGGCAAGCTTGTTTCACTGTTAATGTTGTATTTGCTTGTTGGTTATAGGCTTTCTGAAAACAATTTACGCTGCCCTGCACTTTTGTGTCTATACCCCTTTTTAACGGTAGATTAAATTTTTTTGTTTCGGGTTGCGTTGAACTACTTTTTGAGTTTGGATATCTTTTTTATGTGGGTGTGGCGGTTTTACGGCTGCCACAAGACTGCAATTGAGGGCGATTGCTTTTTGCCCCTGCATTGTTTCCCAGCGTCTGTTTCGGTGTGGGATATGCGTTTTTCTTCACACGCGGTACATGGCTCCATGTTGAAGGTGCTTCTTGTGGTTGTGGATGTGCATAGCGACCCAAAAAAACCACGCGAGTGCTTGTGAAAAAGAAGGGGCGCTCGTCAAAAAACAGCGAAATGATAGAAGGAAAAAGAGGTTAACAAACAATACTTTTGATTTCCTGAAGTACTTAAAATGCAAGCGTTCATTGAATGGCATGAATAAGACTTTTCATAAAAAGCAACTATTCACTGTTAGCTACGGTTTTAGTTCTACAAAATGCCCTATGATTTCTGGATTCCTAACTTCTGGATGAAACAACACACCGTAAATATCCTTTTGCTTATGCTTTAGAGCTTGGGTGCATTGGGTTGATTTTGCTAGGGCTTCAAAGTTTTGGGATGGCTCAACTGAATAGTTATGCAGCGTGTAAGCTTTGAAGGTACCTTGGAACAACGGGTTTTCCCTTAGCGTTGTTATTTCGGTCATGCCGATTTGCCGGCAGGGGTTTAGGGGTTCACCGAAAACAAGGCCTATGGTTTGTATTCCTGCGCAAATGCCAAGCATGGGCTTATCAAAATCCCTGACCCAGCCGAATTTATCAACTTGTTTGAGGGTTGTATGGTCCCTTAACGCTGTGCCTGAAAGTATGATTTTGCTGTAACCATCCAGTTTTGCGGGCTCAATGTCTGAGAAATGCCTAACTTCGCATTCCTCAAGTGGTTGGATAACTGAAACGATGGGAGAAACAAACTCGCTGTACCCCAAAGAATCCCTTTTCCAATTCATGTCAACAATAAGAATCACTTGGCAACCAACCGAGCTTTATTGATGATGAAAACCCCGGAGTTGCCCTTCGCTTGAACAGTATAATCCAAAATATCAATTCTCTGCTTAAACATTGGCGCATCTAAAACGGTGGTTTCTATTTCTCCGCCCTCGCCGCTGATGCTTATGCCGTACTCTTTGGAAAGATGCACCAGTTTGTCTATCAAGTTGGGGTTGATTTTTTTGCCAAGCCAGCTCTCAGTCAGCGGGTAAGCGAAAATCCCAGAAATAATAACCTTAAAGTTCTTAGCCACAAGCTCATCCATGAGGGCTTTCTGGTTTTTCTTCCAAAGCGGATTAACGCATAAAATCCCCAGTTCATCGCAGATTTTCTGGATTCGGGTTGATTGGTAAACCGATTCTACTGCTCCCGTGACGACACCATCAATTTTGTAGGTCTGTATTGCCTCTGCGATTGCATCTTTGAGCTCTTTTAACTCCTCTTCCTTTTTGCCCTCTGTGACCTTTTTTACCAAGGGCAGTCCTAGAGCTTGGGCTTGCAGGGTTGTTATGTCGATGTTTGGCGTGTGGAACATGTAACTTTCTTTATTTTTCGAAATTATGGTGATGAGGCAGACTATTTCTTCTTTTTCTGCCGCGATATGTAGGGCAAGGGTTGAGTCTTTGCCGCCTGAAAACAGCACGCCAAGTTTCATAGGAGTAAAAATAGAAAGACTTGTTTATATGCCTGTTTAGGCTTTTGCGGTTTATGCTTTTACGTTGCAGACGTTTTCTATGGCTTTGAGTTTCTTTATGATTCCCGTGTCAACTTGCTTGTGAATAACGTACACCGATGTGGCGTAGCCGCTTTTTCCGATTTGCCGACTGTAGTTTGCTCTGATGTTTATGTCATTGTCGGCTAGGACTTTGTCGATGTTTGCAAACACTCCTGGGACATCTCGGTGGTGGATGAACAGGGTGTAAACTGCTTGCTCTTCCAGCTCGATGCTTTCGCCCGCGTTCACTGCGCTTGTAAAGTCTCCGCCTAAGAGGTAACCCGAAACAACCCGCGCCATCTCAATGGATGTTTCTCTTTGAGCTTCTACAGTTGAGGCGCCTAAATGGCTGCTTAAGATTACATTGTCGAGTTCTCTGAGTTTGCTATTGAATTCTGCACCTTCGGCTTTAGGCTCATCAACATAAACGTCCAAAGCTGCACCCGCAAGCTTGCCTTCTTTTAGTGCGTTATAGAGGGCTTGTTCGTCGATGTTGCTGCCTCTTGAAGTATTAATCAGGTAAGCCGTCGGCTTCATCACTGAAAGTTCTTTTTCGCCGATTATGACTGCTTTGCCGCCAGTATGTATGGTTATGTAATCAGCTTGTTTTAGCACCTCTTCCTTTGAGAGGTACTTGATTTTTGTTTCAGCATACGGACAAATATCATAACCGATGACTTCCATGTCAAAGCCGCGGCGGGCTAACTCTGCCACTCTCTGACCTATCTTGCCGCAGCCCAAAACACCAAGTGTCTTGTAGGAAAGCTCGGTTCCTTTTAGTTTGCCTTTCTCCCATACGCCCTGTTTTAGGGTTTTGTGAGCTTGGGGAATATTGCGTGAAACGCTAAGGATTAAGCCAAGGGTTAATTCTGCAACCGCATTGGTGTTGCCGTAAGGCGCAGTTTTTACGACAATGCCGTACTCTGAAGCGGCATCAACATCTATGTTGTCATAGCCAACGCCTGCACGCCCCACAATTTTGAGTTTGCCCTTGGCGCCTGCTTCGATGACTTCTCGAGTGACTTTCGTGGCGCTGCGTACAATTAGGGCGTCAAATTCGCCTATGTCTGCTATGAGTGAGGGTAAGTCTCGCTTTCGCATGTCAGTTTCTATGCCTGCGTCTTGGAAGATTTGCAGACCCTCTTTTTCTAAACCGTCATTTAACAAGACTTTCACTTGTATCAATCCTCTTTTTTCTGTTAATGTTTAATGTAATTTAGGGCTTCTTCCACGTTTTGGAAGCCATATTTGACGCCGCAGAACTCCTTCTTTAGCGCCAACACATCCTCCTTAACCTCGGCAAGTTTGCGTTTGCCCTTGATTACGTCGAGCATTAGGTCGCAGAGGTGTTTGATGTCGCCCTCGCGTAAGCCCCGCCGTGTTATGTCTTGGAAGCCAATTCTTAAACCCGAAGGGTCATCCTTGTCGCTTTGGTCATCATAAGGCAACAGGTTCTTATTCAATATGATGTTGGCGTCTTCAAGGTCTTTAGCGATTTTTTTGCCGCCGCCAAAACTGCGAATATCCACCGCTATCTGGTGTGACCTGGTGAAGCCTTTCTTTTCAGCAAGAACCTTAACCCCGTTCTCACACAGGTACTGCCCTGCTGTCTGAGCGTTCTTAACTATTTGCCTAGCTAACTCTGCACCAAAAAGCTTCATCTCCAAAGCTGCAACGCCAAGAGCAGGCAACCTGCCCAAATGAGTGCTGGAGGCACTGAGTGGGAAAACCGCAAACTGAATCTTCTTTACCGCCTTCTCCAACGCTGGCGTAGTTGGGCTACCCATGATTACGCCGCCTTGTGGTCCAGGGAAGGTTTTGTGAGTTGAAGAAGTTATAAAATCGGCACCTTCTCGAAGTGGGTCTTGGAATTCGCCGCCAGCAATTAAGCCTAGCACGTGAGACGCATCATAGGCAACGTATGCACCGACTTCATCGCAGACCTCTTTTAGCTCCTTTATCGGGTGGGGAAACAGGAAGAGGCTGCCGCCGAAAGTTACGATGCCTGGCTTGGCTGCACGGATGACGTAGGCGGATTTTTCCGGGTCAATGTTGAATTCGTCTATGTTGTAGACGTGGTTTATGTTGTCCAAGCCTAAAACATTGCCCGCTAACCCAGTGTAGTCGTGGCTGATGTGGGCGCCGCAGCTTAGCGGTGTGACGACCATTTTGTTGTTTTTTGAGGCTAACGATAAGCCTTTGAATGTTGCAAGGTTCGCGTGGGTACCTGAAACCAGGCGTACGTCTGCCCAGCTGCACCTAAACAAGCTTTTGATTATGTCGGTTGCGGTGTCTTCGATTTGGGACATGTATTTTTGTCCTTGATAGTAGCGTTTTTTGACGTGTCCTTGCAGGTCGTTTTCGCCTTCGGCATATCGGCTGGCTAGGTCATGTGAGAGGTTAAGCATTTCGGCTACGGCGGGTGATTTGAGTCCTTCGCTGGCAATCATGTTTATGCATTCTTGGTCGCGGTATTGTTCATGGTTGCGGGTTGCCTCAATGAGGTCTGTGACTAGGTCTGAGAAGTCTTTCATGTGTATTCTTCCCCACGCTTAAATCATCAACGGAATTAGGCTTTGCAGTATTTAGCCGTTACTGGAAGCGGGTGAGTATTTAAGGCTCATAATGTTATGAAATAGGCGTGCGTTGCAAAATTATCGTCGATTTCTTGGACGTTATTTTTTAGGCGTGCCTAAATCTTTATTAGGCGCCTTCTCCAGAATTTAGGTGTACCTAAAAGAGGGAGGGTAAAAATGTCACGAAGAAGCGTTGAAGACTACCTAAAAACAGTATACGACTTATCCAAAAACGGAGAAGCAGTAACCACAACCCAAATCTCCAAAGCCCTAAACGTAGCCCCAGCAAGCGTAACTGAAATGCTCAAAAAACTAGCCGACAACAACTACATAGAATACTCCCCATACCACGGAACAAACTTGACAAGTGATGGTCGACGAATCGCCGAGAAAATGGCGCGAAAACACCGCCTGCTCGAAAGATTCCTACATGACATTCTGAAAATTGACAACATGAAAGTGCACAGCCAAGCCTGCGACATGGAACACGCCCTCTCAGACGATGCCGAAGAATCCCTCTGCAGATTCCTAAAACACCCCGACAGCTGCCCAGACGATGGCAAAACTATACCGCCCTGCGACCTCAAAATCGGCAGTTGCGAGGAATGCATGAAGCTGCACAGTCAAGGCTTAGAAGAAGTTGGCAAACATAATCAAAACCTCATCTCAATAAGCAACCTCAGAGAGGGGCAGAAGGGTAAAATCGCGTTTATCCGCGGAGGCCACAATGTGCTTCAGCGGCTTTTAGACATGGGACTTACCCCCGGCACAAAAATATGCGTTGTAAGGGTTGCGCCATTGGGTGGTCCTGTGGAGTTGCTGGTGCGGAGCTCCAAGTTGGCGCTTGGAAAAGGCATTGCCTCAAAAGTTTTCGTTGACACCGAAGAGGAGAACTAATCAGATGTCCTGCCATTCAAGTGGAAAAAGCAAGAAAAACAACAATCACAGTGGCAAACGACTAACTATAGCGCTAGCTGGAAATGCTAACGTTGGCAAAAGCGTCATCTTCAACCAGCTTACAGGCTCAAACCAAATCATCGGCAACTGGCCTGGAAAAACCGTAGACCGCGCCGAAGGCACACTGCGCTTTGAAGACTACGACATTAAAGTCATTGACTTGCCGGGGATTTACTCATTCTCCACATTCTCAATGGAAGAGTTAGTTTCACGCAACTACATCGCCCTAGAAAAACCCGATGTGGTCATTAACGTTTTAGATGCGTCGATTTTGGAGCGCAACCTGTTCTTCACCATCCAGCTTACCGAAATGGAAGTTCCAATGGTTGTTTGCCTAAACCAAGTAGACGAAGCCAAAAAGAAAGGCATAATCATCCACAAGGAAAAGCTACAGGAAGCCCTCGGTGTTCCCGTGGCACTAACCGTGGCTACCAGAGGCGAAGGCATTTACGAGTTGGTCAAAACAGCCGTTGATGTCGCCAAGAATAAGCCGAAGCGGAAGGAAATCAAGTATCGACATGACGTTGAGGAGTACATTGGAAAGCTTGCTAGCCTAATCAGGGTTGAGCAGTTAGAACTAGGATATCCGTCACGTTGGGTTGCCATAAAACTGCTTGAAGGCGACAGTGAAATCTCCAAGCTGGTTTCTTCAAAATCGAAAAAAGTCATCGAAGAATCCAAACGGCTGTCCCGGGAGTTATCGACCAGTTGTGAGGAACCCTGCTTCTCAATCATTGCTTCGGAGCGTTATGCGTTGGCAAGTATGATTGCTAGCCGTAGCCTGCACCAAAACGAAGTGAAAAGTACACTCTCAGAGAAGATTGATTGGTTAACCACACATAAAGTGCTAGGCTATGTTACTTCAGCAAGCGTCATCGTTGGCTTATTATTATGGACGTTTATTGTGGGAGACTTTCTTTCAGGCTTAATTGAGGAGGGTTTGAGCCTCATTGCACCTTTAGACCTTGTTTTAGGGGGCTCAATTCTTGAGATTGCTTGGAACGGTGTTTGGGGCGGCATCGTTGCTGGAGTCACATTGATTATACCGTTCGTAATACCGTTCTACTTACTGTTAGCCATGATTGAAGACTCAGGCATACTAACCAGAGTAGCATTCATGATGGACAGCGCCATGCACAAAATCGGGTTACATGGAAAGGCATTGATTCCAATGATTTTGGGCTATGGCTGCAACGTGCCGGCGATTCACTCGACCAAAATCATGGAGACCCGGCGAGAAAAGATTTTGGCAGCGTTTGCCATTACCTTCATTCCTTGCACTGCAGTAACGATTGTCATCTTAGGCTTAGTAGGCGCCTTCTTAGGCATACAATGGGCACTAGCACTGTACGCAGTAAACATCGCAATAATTTTTCTGCTAGGCAGAATAGCAGTCAAAGTGGTTCCGGGCAAATCTACAGGCTTAATCATGGAAATGCATAGCTTTAAAGTTCCATCACTCAAAGTGGTAGCAAAACAGACATGGACACGCACTAAGTCACTAATTTACATAGTGTTCCCAATCTACATAGTGGCAAGCGCGTTGATTCAGGTGTTGTATGCGTTAGGCGTGCTCATGCCCATCAGTGAAGCGATGTCTCCGTTGACGGTCGGTTGGCTTGGGTTACCTATTTTGGCAGGTGTTCTGCTGGTCATGGGTGTCGTTCGCAAAGAATTCATCATTGTTGGCGCTGTAACAATATTGGGCACAACTGAGCTTGGCTTGTTCTTTACACCAGTGCAGTTTCTGACGTTGGCTTTGGTAGGTACATTGTACATTCCATGCGTGGCTACGATTGGGATACTGATTAAGGAGTTCGGCTGGAAATCTGCCGGATTGATTTCGGTAGCTAACATATTGGCGGCGATATTGTTTGGCGGCTTAGCTTTTAGATTACTATCGCTATTCATGTAAAGCCCAATCTTTTCCTTCTTTTGTTGTTGTTAGGTTTCAGTCACATACGTTAAAAAGAGAACCCTACTTTCTTTTTCTTGGAAGGTTTTTGTTTTGGCAAGATACTCATTAGCATCAGGCGCAGTTCCCATAATCCTGCTGCTTATCGCCTTGGTTCTTTATGTGGCTGGTTACACAGAAATAGGCGGCTTTCCAATTTTAGGCGCTGGCAACTTCGTCTTTGCTTATCTTGCGGCAGGCGATTTTTCTATGGGGGTTTTTGCTGCAGGCACGTTTGCGGTTGGAATTTTCTCTGCAGGCATATTTTCCATTGGGGTCTTTTCGATTGGGATTTTCTCTATCGGTGTGTTTTCTTTCGGAATTTATGCGTTGGGTATCTATGTGACTTATAGGTATCTTGAGCAGGAGAAAAGAAGATAGCTCTTGATGAGTTAAGCGACTTGAACCTTGTTTATCCCTTTAAAATTTGCTACCGGTTAGTTGAGAGTATTTCTATTATTTATTGACATGTTTATTCCTGAGATAAGAGCTTTAGTTAGAGGAATACTGTGCTATGCCATAGTTCTAGAGGAAAAACAGCAAGACCCCCTCTTGATTGATCGCTTTGACTTGTGTCTTTCAGGCGTATTCTTCCACTTTTTTGCTGATAACGGTTATATGGTTCTGTTTTGTTTGGCTTGTGTATGTCTGCTCCGAATTGTCCTTGTCCAAAAAGAGATTGCCCACGCCATAGCAACTGTCAAGAATGTGTCAATCATCATAAGGCTAAGAATGAGTGGCCGTTCTGTGCAAGGTAGAACGGAATGGCTAAAACCTCTGATAGTGAAGCGGTAAAGAAGCGGGAAAAAATTCAGAGGCGTTTTTGGGGCATAGTTGGCTCGGTTGAGCATATTTCAATACCCAAATTGGAGGACGCCATCAAAAAAGAGTTCAACACTGCAGACGACAGGTTTGTTGAGGCGCAGATTAGGCTTATGCAGACAGAGGGCAGAGTAAGGTTGCAAAGCAACGTTAAGGTTTGGATTAAGCAGCCGCCCGGACAGTAAAGAAGGTTTAATTGCACCGGATTTGGATTAAAAACATAAACCTAAGGTACAAGCATGACAGAGTCCTAAAATCTCTTTTCGAAGTATGAATTGAGCCTTCATAAAGCTTTAGTTAAACCGGTTCATAATGAGAAATGGGTTAAGAGGGAATGCATTGATGGCTCGCCATCACACTTGCATATCCGCATAACTCCTAACCCCTTGCTTCAATTTTGCTTTTCGAAAAAGTTGAAGATTTATTAGCCTTCGTTGAATTTTGCAAAGCGAAAAGTATCTTTTTTGAAGAAGCCCGTAAAAATAAAATAAAACTGAAAGTGGAAAGCGCTGTCTAGACGATGATCGGTGAGTAGCCATGAACTTGTCTGCCCCTTAATCGCAGTAAACAATCTTGACGCTTCCAAAAAGTTCTATGAAGAGGTACTTGGTCAAGAAATCTCACTGGACTTGGGCTGGAACGTTTGGTTTAAAGGAGGATTTGCGATACAGCTCAACTTCGCAGACATCATATCCATCGATAAACAAACAGTTAAGCGTGAATCGCATAATTTTCAGTTATACTTTATGGAAGATGATTTCGACGGTTTTCTTGAGAAACTCAAGAGGTTTGATAGCATTGATTATGTTATTTGACCAAAAAAGCACACTTGGCAACAAAGGCTCGTATGAGATATATGACCCTGATAAACACATCATTGAAGTCGGAGAATCCATGGCTGTTGTGGCAAACCGCTTCTTAAACAAAGGCTTCTCTATTGAAGAAACAGAAAAATTATCCAGCACCAGTGAATTCGTCAAAAACGTGCAAACAAAAAAGTCTAAAGCCTGAATTAGGCTAAAAACAGCAAAAGTTCCAAATTCCATTTCCAATAGAAACAGAAAAGCGATTGAATGGTGGGGCTGCCCGGATTTGAACCGGAGTCTATAGAGCCCAAGTCTACAAGCCTAGACCAAGCTAGCCGACAGCCCCGCGAGCCGGCGCAGAGGAAAGTAATTTGGGTTGCATCATAAAAACTTTGCCAACATAAAAGACAGCATCTACTCAGCGAACAGCCTAAAACAGCAACCAGCAAGCTATTTTTTGCATTTTATCCCGTGGTAAACCTTCACCAGCTTGTTTTTGATAAAACCAACCACGTCAGGCGTGAAAATCGACAGGGAAGCCAGCAGAAAGTTGAGGGGGAAAACCATGGGGTACTCAAAGAGGTTGCCGCCGTAGGAGCCCATGATGTTTTGCATGTTTCCCCAAAGCTGAAACAGCGACCAAGTAGTCGTCCAAACCAATGCGCCGCCAAGACGAGCCAGATACTTCTGTCTGCGAGTGGCGTCTTCTTTATGCCTATTAGCGTAAAAGATTTCGCCTGCAACAGCGCCCGCTCCTCCTGGGAAAAACGCGTTAACCAAAATCTTCTCAACCAAGTTGCCTGGAACATAGTGGTCAATCCATGGGGTTGCAAACCAACTCAACACAGGCAAAAGAACATCGCCGGTTGCAAGCCGAATCAGCACTGGCACAGCGTAGATTATGGCGCCGCAGGTTTGCCAGACCCAAAATCGTCTGCTTTTTAAGGTGTCGGCTAATGCGCTCAGATACATAAACCATAAAAGGCTTAGCAAGTTTTAAAAAACCTTCCCAAAAAACGCTCAGGATGGGTTTATTGTATTATGCCGAAAACTTGCTTTGTTAGAGTAGGGGTCTATTGGCAGAGCAGCAGCCGTTTAGAGCTTACTTTTGAGAACTATATTAAAGGGCTATAGTTTTCCAAGCACAGAATAGACAACCAAGATTGCCTCAGCTCGGTGGAAGCAAAGCAAACATGTCTGTTAAATCAATAGTTTTTCTCGCTTGCAAAAGGTTAAAGAGATAAAAAGTTTTTATGTAATTGTAAATATTGGAGGACTTTAAATTTTGATTGCCAAACTGCCCGTAGAGAAACTGAGGAATGTTTTTGACGTTAAACTTATGAAATGTGAATCAACCCAAGACCTTGTTCCACTCAACGAAATCATAGGTCAGGAACGAGCCGTCCGAGCACTAAAATTCGGACTAGGCATAAAAGACCACGGTTTCAACACCTACGTTGCTGGTTATCCTGGAACAGGCAGAAAAACCGCTGTCAAAAGCTTTGTTGAGGCACAAGCAAAAATTCAGCCAGTCCCATTAGATTGGTGTTACGTTAACAATTTTAGTAACCAGTATGAACCAAAAGCCATAGGGTTGCCATCGGGGAAAGGCAAAGAATTTCGCGATGACATGAAAGGCTTCATTGAAAGCATTCGCACTGCCCTTCCTAAGGCTTTTGAAAGTGAAGATTATGCTGCAAGAAGAGACGCAACAATCCGCGGAATGGAAAATCAAAGAAAACAACTAATTGAGCAGCTGAACGTGAAGGCTCAGCAAGAAGGCTTTATCATTCAAAGCACACCGATTGGCTTGCTTCTTATTCCAGTTTTAAACGGCAAACCGCTAAGCGAAGAAGAAATGTTAGCTTTGCCTCAAAAAACCAGAGACAGGATTCAGGAAAAAAGAGAACGGTTGGAAGCAGAGTTCAGAAACACTATGAGGCAACTAATCGACATGGAGCGGAAGATCCATGATGCTCTCAAAAAACTCAACAGGGAAGTCGCGCTCTATGCCATCGGCAGCCAACTTGAAAGCCTAATTGAAAAGCACAAGGACATCCCAGAAATCATTGCTTACCTCAAAGAAGTACAAAGCGACATCTTGGAAAACCTGCAGCAGTTTATCCGGCGTGGTGAACCTCAGCAGCAGCCGTTCCAGATGCCTTGGATGAGAGAGGAGCCCTTCCGAAAATACGAGGTTAACGTTGTCATTGACAACTCGGATACAAAAGGCGCACCAGTGGTTATGGAAAGCAATCCTACTTACCATAATCTTCTTGGCAGAACAGAGAAGGAAGCCCAGTTTGGTGCACTCACCACAGACTTTAGCATGATTCGCGCGGGATCCATACACAAAGCCAACGGCGGATACCTAATCATTCCGGTGGAGGATTTACTTAGAAATCCCTTCTCCTACGACGGCTTAAAACGTAACCTCAAGGATGGAAAACTAATCATAGAAGAACCTGAAGAACGCTACGGCTTTCTAAGCATTAAAACCCTCAAACCGCAACCCATCCCTCTCTCCGCTAAGGTTATCCTTATTGGCGACCCGTACATTTACCAATTACTCTTCTCCTTAGACCCTGACTTTAGGGAACTCTTCAAAATCAAAGCAGAATTTGATACAACTATGGCCAGAACCGACGAAAACGTGAAACAGTACGCAGCGTTTGTCTGCACGCTGTGCGAAAAGGAGAAACTCAAGCACCTTGACCCCTCAGGAATAGCCAAAATTGTGGAGTACAGTTCCAGAGTTGCCCAAGACCAGTACAAGCTGTCAACTCAATTCTCGTTTATCGCTGATATAATTCGAGAATCCAACTTTTACGCCGCACAAGAAAACGCCCCGTTCATAAGCGCAAGCCACGTCAAGAAAGCCATTGAAGAAAAAATCTACCGCTCAAAGCTGATTCAAGAAAAAATCCAGGAAATGATTCAACGGGGCTTCTTCCTGATTGACACTGTTGAGGAAAGGGTGGGGCAAGTTAACGGTTTATCAGTCATGGGTTTGGGCGATTTTGCTTTTGGCACTCCCTCGCGGGTGACGGCAAGCATTGGGTTAGGCAGAGAGGGCGTGATTGACATTGAAAGGGAAGCGAAGATGGGTGGACCTATTCATACGAAGGGTGTTTTGATTTTGAGCGGTTACATTCATGACAAGTACGCCAAAGACAAACCGCTAAGTCTCTCAGCCAGGCTAGTTTTTGAGCAAAGCTATGCAGGCGTTGAAGGTGACAGCGCTTCAAGCACTGAACTTTACTCTATCCTGTCAGCACTTTCTGGACTGCCAATAAAACAGAACATCGCGGTAACTGGCTCAGTGAACCAAAGAGGGGAAGTGCAAGCCATCGGCGGTGCCAACGAAAAAATTGAGGGCTTCTTTGAAGTTTGCAAAGCCCGAGGGTTCACAGGCACACAAGGCGTCATGATTCCAGAGAGTAACGTGCAAAATCTGATGCTTAAAGAAGAGGTTGTTGAGGCAGTGAAAGCAGGGCAATTCAGCATTTACTCGGTTAAAACAATTGATGAGGGCATCGAGGTTCTTACAGGAGTCAAAGCTGGGCAACGAAGACCAGATGGAACATTCGAAGAAGGCACCGTGAACTTTCTGGTAGATAAGCAGCTCAGGGAAATGGCTGAGAAACTCAAAGAATATCCTGCCATGCAGGTCCAAGAGAAAAAAGTAGAAGCTTAATTAACAAGGGAAACAGCGTTTCCCCAACCTATCCCTTTTTGGGAAAGCTTAGGTGTGAATTTTGGATCTTAATTCTTGCTAAACAAAAGTTATTTTACTGTAGTGATTTAGTGTTGCGTATTGAGTGGTAACTCTTGAATGGCAAACGCAAACGTAATAGGCTCCTAACGGTGTTGCTTCTTCCCGTGCTTATCTTTGTGTATATTGTAGGGTGGGGCATGCGGTGTTTAGGTAGGCAAAAAAGGGCAGTTAAGACTAAGGATAAGCCTGATGAGGATTATGTGAGTGTTTTGCCGGCGGCTTTTGAAGACCTGCAAGAGGCCGATAACAAGAGATAACTTGCTTTTTCACCTCTTTTGACTTGTTTAGGCTTTGAGAACTTGCACGCTTGTTGTTGACTCAATACAACCACAATCCCATTTATACAGCAACAAAATACTGTTTAAACTGCGAGAAATAGCCATCCAAGAGGTACACCCATACTTGGCGGGTCAGCAGTTAAACAAGACGCGAATTACCTCCTGAATAAGTCAGGACCTAGTTTTGATTCGCGGGGTCTTGGTTAACCGGGGCGATCCGCCAAGTCTAATTTTGGATTAACGCTAACTTGAATAGTCACCGCTTTTTTGTATAGAATTTATTAACTATCAGATGTAATGCTACTGCTCGGGGACCAACCTTGAGCTACAGAGGTCGTATGCATCCAAAAGTCAGCAAAGCAGAAATCGAAGTTTTCAAAGCATTAAGCATGGCTGGGTTAACAGGAGGCATGGTGACGCAAAAATCCATCATTCTGAAATCAACCATTCCTGACTTTTGCTGGATAAACAAGAAGAAAATAGTGTATTTGGATGGGTTGCCTGTGCATTCAAGCGACAAGCAGGTGGAGAAGGATGAGGAGATTTTTGATCTTTTGACTGCTCAGGGCTGGGATGTGCTGAGGATTCCTTATGAGCCGCCTTTAACTGAGAGGGCTCTTGGGGAGATAGTGGAAAAAATAAGGCGTTTCTTAGATTTAGACAACGAAGAATAAAATGTTCCTTTTGCGGTTAAGACGTTTTTCATCAACGGATTTGTCTGGGATTTTTTGTTCTTTTCAAACAACGGTTTATATGGAACATTCTTCATAAGGTAAAAGCTATCGAGAGAGGGGATATCTTGACCAGCCTTAAAAAACGGTTAGATAACATCCTAAACGAATTAGGCCTTTTGGGTTCTGAGCCTGATGAAAAGGCTTCCTGCAACATAGTTGCGGAGTTGTCTGTGGTTAAAGAAGCTTTTAAGGAATCAGCCAACTTTCCAGTATGTTGCTTCAGGTATGATGCTGAGTCAAAGGTTGTCTGTGATGTTGAGGGTCCTTTGGATTTGGATGAGTTCATGGCGAAATGTAAGCAATGCCAAGCTGGTATAAAGAAGTTGCTTTCCTGTCTTAAAACCGATTAATTTTTCATATGAGTTAGCAGTTTAACTCCTCTTGAGGGTTCTGTAAACTGTTATTGCAATGATACAATCACACATGCTTAAAACCAACTTTGCGTTGATTTTCTCGGTGATTTTAAATGGAAAAAACAACGCAGAAATACCTTGTTTTAGTAAAAATTGACCCAGCGAAAACAGCTAATTTCATAGATTCTCTGTCAAATTTGGCGGAGAAGCCCCTTAGCGGTGTGAGGCTTGACGCTTCATATAATGTCTTTGGAAATTGGGACATTGCTGTATGGTTCGATGCTGACTCTAATGACAATGCCATTCATTTCGTAGGAGACACAATTCGTCCAATGGATGGTGTTTTAGAAACCCTAACAATGCCTGCGACATCCATTAAGCAGTATCAAAGAATGTAAATAACCGCTCCTTTTCCCCTCTTTCCTTTTTTAAATTCTTCAAAGCAAGTGGTCATGATTAGGGTAATTCTGTTAACTTTTTTCTTCTTTAATGGTTTAAAAGTAATTATGCTCAATTTCTCGGGAGTATTCGAAAATGAGTAAGCAAGAAAACTGTGACGTTTTGGTTGTTGGAGCAGGACCTGCAGGGTTAACCGCTGGCATTTATTCATCTTGGCTTGGACTAAAAACCATTGTTTTAGAGTCAGGCATTGTCGGCGGCAGGGCTTGGTTAGCTCCTAAAATCGAGAACTTCCCGGGATTTGAGCAAGGAATCAAAGGAAGTGATCTGGTGGAGAAGATGAGTAAGCAGGCTTCACGGTTCAACGCTGACATAAAAATCAATGAGGAAGTCATAGGCTTAGACCTGCACGATGAAGTTAAAAAGGTTATTTCCCGTAGGCAAAACTATGAAACCTCCGCGTTGATTATAGCCACAGGGACGCAGAGAAGAAAACTCAGCGTTGCTGGCGAGGCTGACTTTCTTGGGCGAGGCGTAAGTTACTGCGCTGTGTGCGATGGTCCCTTCTTTAGAGGTTCTGATGTGGCGATTATTGGTAATGGTGAAGAGGCGGCTATTGACGCCTTGTTTTTGGCTGATATTGCACGCAAGGTTGCGGTTGTTACTCAGGAGAAAGAAGTGGACATTGAAGGCACACTGCTGGATCGCCTGCAGAAAAAGCCTAACGTTGAAATCATCAAGGGCAAAGTTACTGAAATTGTCGGCCAGCAGGTGGTTGGGGCAGTAAAAATTGTTGAGCATGAGAGCCAACAGGAAGCTTTGAAAGAGGTGAAAGGCGTCTTTATTTCTTTGGGCGGTGTGCCCATGACTGCGGTTGTAAGGAACGCTGGGATAACCACTGACAGAGCAGGCTGCTTAACAGTTGATCGACAGCAAAGAACTAATGTGGAAGGGGTTTTTGCGGCTGGGGACTGCACTTGCGGCGGAATGCAGGTTGTTACTGCGGCTGGCGAGGGTGCTATGGCTGCTATGCGGGCTTCGGCGTACGCAAGAAAGAAGCTCTAGCAAAAGCTACTTGGAAAACTATAGCCCTTTAATATAGTTCTCAAAAGTAAGCTCTAAACGGCTGTTACTCTGCATAGACCCTTATTCCCCTTTAAAAGGCGGAATTTTCAGGGGTTTTCAACATGCTAATTTACTGGTTTTCCACCAATACCGACCTCCCCTCTTAGAAGAAGCCTCCTCCCTCTATCGTTTCTGCATAGAGTTTCTAATAGTCCTCTAATCGACTGCAAATAGGTTGGTGTTTTGCTGCGCGCTGAGTTTTCTGCAGACCCTTCGGATTGCTTGTCAAGAAACCTTGACTTAATAGGTTTGCAGCTTGGTCAAGAAAGTTTGACTAAAAAACTTTTATAGCCATTTTTTCAGTCTAAACATGGTAAACGACGGTGCGGATTATTTTGAAGAAAGGGTTTTATAGGTTAGCTTTCGCTTTTTTGCTGTTGTTATCAGCAGCAATAGCAGGGTTACTGCTTGTTAATTTTACATCCGCAAATTTTATGGACCGACAATACCTGCCAGAATTGAC
>QYYE01000024.1 GCA_003589585.1 Candidatus Bathyarchaeota archaeon | reverse complement strand
TAGCAAGCTTTGATCGGCATCACTGCATACTACTTTGAAGCCTGCTTGGGCAAAAGCGTTGGCGAAAAGAATTCCAGTTTGCCCGCATCCGATTATGCTCACGGTGTAGTTTGAGCGCTTCTCAGCGGTGTCGATTTCTTGGGGTTTTAGGTTTAGGACAGCGGGCATTAACTAGTTTTTCTCCACAATCCCCTTAACCATGGCTTGTTAGATGGTTTCGAGGATTTTTTTAAGCTTTAAACTGTAGTCCTCAACTAGCTTTAATGCTTTTTCTTGATTTTTCGCTTCAGCATACAACCTGTAAACCGGTTCTGTTCCGCTGGGTCTAATCAGGATGGCGCTGCCGTCTTCAAACCAGATTTTCACGCCATCGATAGTGCTGACGTTTAAGTCCTTAACTTGCTCGTACAATTTCTCATGCACAGCCGCTTTTTTGTCATCAGGACACGCGATTTTTCCCTTCTCAATAAAGTATTGAGGCTGCTCAGCCACAAGACCAGAAAGCGTCTGCCCAGTTTCAGCCATAATATCTAGCAGCAGCGCGGTTGTCATGGCTCCGTCGCGGACTGCTTGGTGTGAACCATAGAAGACTCCGCCGTTTTCTTCTCCGCCCAGCTTAGCGTTTATTTCTTTCATTTTCTGGGAAACAGTTACGCTTCCAACCTTGGTCCACTCTATCTCGCCTTTGTAGGCATCAGCCGTGTCTTTGATGAGTGTTGAAGAGCTAACCGGCGTTACAATTTTTGCGCCTGGATTCTTAAGCAAAAACTGTTTTATTATTATGGCGAAGGTTTTGTCCCCCCAGTAAATCACGCCGTGCTCGTCGACGAAAATAGACCTATCCGCATCCCCATCAAAGGCCACCCCCATGTCTGCGCCGACTGCTTTTACAGTTGCCGCCAACTCTCCGAGGCTTTCGGGACGGGGCTCAGGCAGTCTTCCTGGGAAGGTTCCGTCGATGTTTGCGTTGATGCTTGTGACTTTGCAGCCGAGTTCTCTCAGAAGGATAGGTGTTGCTATGCCGCCCACGCTGTTAGCCGCATCTACCACGACATGGAACCGTTTACAGGCTATTTTAGCTGTGTCCACATGCTTTTTTATGGCTTCGATGTATTCATCATTTATACCTGAGAGTTCACGTACGGCTCCAAGCTTATCCCATGCCGCAAACTCTATCTTGTTGTCAAAGTAAATGTTTTCAATTTCAACCTCTTGCTCATGAGAAATCTCAATACCGTCACTCCAAATAGCCTTTATCCCGTTGTATTCAGGCGGGTTATGGGAAGCGGTAATTAACACGCCGCCGTCCATCTGATGGTTTTTCACCGCAAACTGCAAAGCTGGCGTCGATGCCATGCCAGCAAAGTACACGTTGCAGCCTGTTGCAGTTAAGCCGGCGATAACTGCTCTGGAAAACAATGCCCCGCTGGTTCTTGCGTCATGCCCCAAAAGCAGGTTTTTTCTGCCAAAAAAAGTTCCAATAGCCAAACCGACTTTAATTGCCATCTCAGGCGTTAACTCCACGTTGACTAGGCCTCGGATGCCGTTTGTTCCAAAAAGTTTTCTTGTGCTCATATTAATTTCACCATCAGGTATTCTTACAGTTAATCTTTGGGGTTTAAAATGTTTTCAGAGACTTCTTTACCCGGGCAAATAGCCTCATGGAAAAGATCAACGTTGTCTCTTATGTTTGCCAAATCTCCAACTACACAACCCTTTGTTACCTTGACGTTTCTGCCGATTTTTGCTCCTTCACCGATGATTGCGCCCTCAATCACGGCAAACTCGCCGATTTCAACATCGGGAAAAACCACGGAGTTACTGATTTGAGCCTTTTTTCCAACTTTAACGTTTTTCCCCAAGATTGCATAGGGACCAATAATTGATTTTTCTCCTATAGAGACTCCTTTGTCGAAGGCAACGGGGTTTTTTAGCTCAAAGTCCTTGGCGGTTTCATGCTTTAGTTTGCTTATTAGGTCTAGGATTATCTTGTTTGTCTCCAAATATTCTTCGGGCTTGCCGATATCCATCCATAAACCGTGTGCAAAGTGACCGTAAAGTTTGCCTTGCTCGGCTAGTTTGGGAAAGACCTCCCGTTCAATAGAAACTGCTCTGCCCACGGGGATATAGTCGTAGATTTTAGGGCTGAGAACGTACACGCCTGCGTTTATGAAGTTGCTTGGCGCTTCTTCCCTCTTTGGCTTTTCGATGAACCGTTTGATGCGGTTATCATCGCCTATTTCAGCAACGCCGTAGCGGCTTGGGTCTTCCACTTTACAGAGAGCAATTGTTGCCAGGGCGCCTGTTCTCCTGTGTGTATTAAGCAGTTCTCTGTAACTTAAGTCGGCAAAGATGTCGCCGTTAAGCATGATAAACGGCTCGTCATAACCGAGGAGTTTCTCTGCCTTCTTAACTGGACCAGCCGTTCCAAGAGGCATCTTTGGAGGGTCAATCGAGAACCTGATTTTTAAGCCGCTTTTGGCTGGTTTTTGCTGTCTTATATAGAACTGGGTTAGGGCGTTAACTGCCAGTATGGCTTCTTCTACGCCGTCGTTGGCTAACCTCTCAAAAATCCACTGTAGCAGGGGCTTGTTTACTATTGGAAAAAGAGTTTTTGGTCTTGCACAGCTTAGCGGTCGTAGTCTGGTGGCGAAGCCGCCTGCTAAAATTAGCGCTTTCAGGAGAGTGTCACCTTGGTTATAATCTACACTAATTACTTGTTTTTATATAAACAATTATGGAATAAAAGCTGAACTTGACGGCTTTTCATGTGGCAACTTTAGCAAGCGAATTGGTCTAAACCTTTGTGCTTGATAAAAAAAGAATGGGTATGTGGAAAGAAGGGAAAAGATGAAAGGGAACAGTTGTCGTCAGTATCCACTTTCCAATCAGCATTAAATACAATTAGCAACCACTTTCTTGACATACACACACTTGTGTATAAAATTTAGGAGACAAATCGAATGCACAGTAAAAAATCTATGGCAATAGCACTAATTTTAACGCTAACTTTTGCTATTCCGCTTGTTTTCATACCGACCGATGTTTCAGTAAAAGCTCAACTTGCTCAGCAGCAGCCTACCGTGAACATACCTGCCGGAGTTACCCCTGGTAGAACTGTTAACACAATCGCTCACATAAGCTTTAGACCAAACCCTGTAGGAGTAGGTCAGCCTTTGCTAATTAACATGTGGATGCAGTTTGAAACATTTGACCGACACATGCGCTATGTTGACTCGTTCCAGTTAACAATCACTAAGCCTGATGGAAAGACAGAAGTTTTTACAATGAGCTCCTATCCAGCGGATGCAACAATGTGGAAGGAATATGTGCCAGACCAGATTGGAACTTATAAGCTGAAATTTGATTTTCTAGGTAACTATTTCCCAGCAGGACGATACCTTGAAGGCAACATCATAACCGCAACTTCTGGAGGAACCGTTCTCTCTACATCCCAGTACCATAAGCCTTCTTCGGATGGACCCTATAACCTTACGGTACAGGAGGAGTCTGTAGCTTCCTACCCAGACTCGCCATTACCAACCGACTACTGGACACGTCCCGTACATCCTCACAACAGAGAATGGTGGCTTATCACTGGCAATTACCCTGGTACCGGCGTCTATGGCGGCGAAGATCCTTTTTGGCCAGCGAATACAAACCCGTATGCTCTGCCACAATATGGTTATGTTCCATATGTTCCAGCCCCAACTTCTTCGCATATCGTCTGGAAGCGACAGTTTTCTTTAGGAGGCATTGTGGGAGGAAGCATTGGACCACAGGCTTTGCTGCATAACCCAGGTCTGTCTGGATTTGGCGGCGGCGACTCAGTCGACGGTGCACCACAATTGATCTATGCAGGCAGAGGCTACTGGTCAGTTATAAAACCCTTCAATGGAACAACAGCCAACGTCTGGCAATGTTTTGACATACGAACTGGAGAAGTATTCTGGGAACGAACAGACCCTCCGATTGGGCAAAGACCGACCTTCATAACGTATGTTCCGCCTTCTGGTCCTGTTGAAGGCGCACAAGCCTACGAAGTCAGACCGCTACTTGGATACATAGGTAATGGACGGTTGATAAAATACAACCCCATGAACGGCGACATTGTTGGAAACTACTCGATTTCTCCTCTAACGACGGGCACTTTCTACAAAGACCCTTATGCGCTATCTATACAAGACCTTGGTGCTGCTGCAGGCGCAAACCGTTATCGTTTGATAGAGTGGACTATAATGGGTACTCTTGCCAATCTCACCACCACAACCAATACTAGAATAGTGAGAAACATCACTTGGGCGTGGAATGCCTTGCCAACCACTGTTGATTTCGAAGCAGGCATAGCTGTTCGCGCTGAAACCGCAAGGATAAGGTCCTACAGTCTGGATACAGGAGCCCAGCTTGCTGACATCAACACAACGATAGGCTACAGCACCTTTGCTGGTCCTCCACTAGCTGACCACGGGAAATTTGCAAGACGCTACAATGACGGGCACTGGCACTGCTGGGACATGAGAACTGGGCAATATCTATGGAAAAGCGAGTTATCTAGCTGGCCCTGGGCAACCTTTGGAACTTACGGATCAACATCCTACGGCGGCATGATACTGTCAAATCAATACGATGCGGTAGCTGCGATTAATTGGACAACTGGTAAAGTTGTATGGGTGTACACTCATGAAACATACCCCTATGAAAGCCCATACACTGGACCAAACGGAGAAACGGTACATTCTTGGCATGCCTGCAGCATCATAGCAGACGGCGTTTACTATACAATGAACTCTGAACATTCACCCAGTCAACCCCTTAAGCGTGACTGGAAGATGCATGCCATCAATATTACTACTGGCGAAGGCATCTGGAAAATATTGTCCTGCCAATCAGGGCTTGGCACAGGTTCGCGGGCTTTCCAAGGCGCAATAGCAGATGGATATCTCTTGTATTCCGATGCATACACTGGTTACATGTACACTGTGGGCAAAGGCAAAAGCGTAACTACGGTGTCAGCACCTGCAACAAGTATTCAGGTAAGACAAAGCTTCACTATAACAGGCACTGTTCTAGACATGTCGCCAGCGCAAACTGGCACTGCCGCGATATCTGACGAGGACATGGATGCATGGATGGAATATCTACACATGCAAATGCCAAAGCCTATGGATGCAAAAGGCGTTACAGTAAAATTGACAGCTATTGACCCTAACGGCAACTACATAGAGATTGGCGAAGCCACAAGCAATATTGATGGCGTTTTCGGCTTCTCGTGGGCACCTGAAGTTCCAGGACTATACCAAATCATCGCTACTTTCGCTGGCTCCGCATCCTACGGCAGTTCCTCAGCATCAACTTACTTTACCGCGGTTGAAGCTCCTTCTGCTTCCCCAGAACCAACACAGCCGCCTGCATCTATTGCTGACACTTACTTTGTTCCTGCAATAGCCGGCATAATAGCTACAATCGTTTTAGTCGGCGCTTTGATAGTGCTGACGCTTCGAAAACGCCCATAAAAAGACAAGCCTATCCTTCCCTTTTTTTTCTGAATAATATGCAAGAAAAAAGCGTTGACAATGAGCTTCCAAGTTCTGCTTGGGTGTAGTTACTAAAACCTTTTATTGTTAACATGGGAGAAAAGGTTGGAATTGATGGCAGTGCCGAGAGCTTACGTATTGTTTAATATTGGTGCTGGTGCAGAAGACCAAGTGCTGAAGGACGTGAAGAGTGCTGGCGGAGTTGAAGAAGCCTACATTTCCTATGGCGTGTACGATTTGATAGTTAAAGTCAGAGCTGATTCGATGGATAGACTAAAAGAGCTTGTAACCTTTAAACTGAGAACAATCAACAATGTAAGATCAACGCTAACCCTGATGTTAACCGACGAATAAACCAACATTCCCATTTTTTAATGCTTGAAATACGGCTCTTGTCTGCTGACTGTAAAGCTTTGACAAAACCAACTATCTCTCCTCTTTTTATATTTTAGCAATTGAGAACCAATTATAAGAATAGATAGCTGACGGCTTGAGAACTATTCAGTAACGGTTATTCCCACTCTATGGTTGCCGGCGGCTTGTGCGTAATATCATAAACCACGCGAACAACCTGCGGTATCTCGTTTGTTATTCTAGTGGAAATTGTCTCAAGCACAGGATACGGGATTTTGGCAAAGCTAGCCGTCATGGCTTCCCGGCTCTCCATGGTTCTAACCGCAACCACATAGCCGTAAGCCCGCGCGTCGCCTTTGACGCCTGTAGCTTTAGTGTCTGTTAGCACGGCAAAGTACTGCCAAAGACTCTCGCTCAACCCGCTTTTCTCAATTTCGTCTCGAACGATTTTGTCGGCTTTCTTGGTGATTCTAACCTTCTCATCGGTTAGAACGCCAATTATTCGGACTGCTAAGCCTGGTCCAGGAAACGGTTGCCTATTGACGATTTCTTTTGGTAAATCCAGCATTCGGGCAACCTTGCGCACCTCATCCTTGTACAAATCGCGCAGGGGCTCAAGGATTTTCCTGAACTCCATTTTCTCCGGCAAGCCCGCAACGTTGTGGTGAGTTTTTATTTTATCAGAGTTTTTTCTAAAGCCCGATTCGATTCTGTCAGGGTAGATGGTGCCTTGGATTAAGTATTGGGCGCCTGATTTTTTGGCGATTTCTTCAAAAACCCTGATGAACTCTTCCCCGATTACCTTACGCTTGGTTTCTGGGTCAACAACGCCTCTTAGCTTGTCCATGAATCGCTCTTGAGCATTAGCTACTATGAAGTTAATTCTGAATTTCTGGAACGCTTCACGGATAGCTTCAGGTTCGCCTTCCCTCATGAATCCGTGGTCCACAAAAACCGCTGTTAGCTTATCATCTAAGGCTTTGGCGGCAAGTGCAGTGGCGACGCTTGAGTCTATGCCTCCGCTTAAGCCTATTATGGCTCTGCCCTCTCCGACTTCAGTTTTTAGTTCCTGCACCATTTTTTCTATTAGGTCTTCCATTTGCCAGTTAGCTTGGCACTTGCAGACTTGGAAGATGAAGTTGCGGAGCATGCGCATTCCGTTCTCAGTGTGGATGACTTCAGGGTGCCACTGTAGTCCGTAGATGGGTTTTTGCTTGTGTCTAAACGCGGCAACTGGGCAGTTGTCTGTATGGGCTAAGGCTTCAAACTCTGGCGGAGGAGCAAAAACAGTGTCACCGTGGCTCATCCAAACCTTCTCTTTTTCACTTAAGCCTTCCAGTACACCAACTGGTTTGTCGATGGCTACTTGGGCGATGCCGTATTCCTTGCAGGTGGCTGGTTCGACTTTGCCGTTGGTTAATTGGGCTAAAAGCTGGTGTCCATAGCATAAGCCAAGAATTGGCAAGTTTACCTCTAAAATGCGCGGGTGCAGTTTGGGCGCGTTTGGTTCGTAGACGCTGGAGGGTCCACCTGACAGGATTAAGCCTTTGATGTTGAATTTTTCGTTTAGGGCTTGTACTTCTTCGGGTGATATGTCATGGGGTACGATTTCTGAGTAAACGTTATGTTCTCTGATTCTTCTACCGATTAAGTGGCAGTATTGTCCTCCAAAGTCTAGGACCAGTATTGTGTCGTATTTTTCTTGCATATTGGCGTCTGTGAGTATTGGGGCTTTGGCTATAATTTAAGATTACTATCTATTTCCTGTCAAAAACCCCTTTGTTTTACAAGCTAAAAAGTTTTCTTGCATTGACAAAAGATTTCATTGAACCTGAATAAACTAAACTTTTATTAATATAATCGTCTGATTATAAGAAGTGTGTTTGAAAAAAACTCTCTTAGCTGAAAGAATGTGCAAGGGGAATGGTATTGGAATTAAATGAAACAGACGTAAAAATTCTCAAAGGGCTCCTAGAAGACGCAAGGTTTTCAAGCCGTCAAATAGCCAAAAACGTAGGCGTATCAGTCGGCACTGTCCTGTCTAGGATCAAAAAGATGGAAGATGAAGGACTCATCAAAGGCTACTCAGCAATACTTGACCATGAAAAACTGGGCTACCAGCTAACCGTGCTCACAGAGATTACGGTGTCAAAAGGCAGGCTGGTGGAAACTGAAGCTGAAATTGCAAAAATCCCAAATGTATGCGGAGTCTACGACGTCACAGGTTTAACTGATGCCATCATTATTGCAAAATTCAAGACCCGTGAGGACCTCGGGCAGTTTACCAAAAAACTGCTATCCTTACCCTACATTGAAAGGACAAATACCCATGTTGTGCTCACAACGGTGAAAGAAAACTTCCGCCTACTCTAAATTGCTTTTTCTTTTCTGAATTTTTACCTAAAGCTCAATGAGTTAGCCTTATCTTGCTTTAACTAAGAGAAGGAAAGCACAAAGAGCAACAGGCGGCATCGGTATACAAAAGCATCAACCAAACATTCAAACCTTAGCACCAAAGAAGGCAAGTCTTATCTAACTAATCAAAAATAGAAGTATGGCTAACAAAGAGGATTATTTTATGGCTCAAGAAAACAAAGCCTTAGATGTCGCACTTTCCCAGCTTAAGCTTGCAGCAAGAAAACTAGAACTTGATGCAGGCTTGCACAAAATGCTAAGTCACCCAAAACGCTCCATCATGGTCAGCATCGACATACGCCTGGATAACGGCGCAATAGGCGTCTTTAACGGTGTACGAGTACAGCATTGGGATGCTCGTGGACCCTTCAAAGGGGGAACACGCTATTTTCCCGAGCTAACACTTGAAGAAGTCACTGCTTTAGCGATGCTAATGACGTGGAAGTGCGCCATAGCGGATATACCGTTCGGTGGAGCAAAAGGCGGTGTATGCGTTGATACCAAAAAAATGAGTCAACATGAGCTTGAGCGTTTGACACGAAGGTACGTCAGTCTCATCTTCGAGTATTTGGGGCCTCACCGCGATATCCCAGCCCCAGACATGTACACGGATGCACAGACGATGGCTTGGATAATGGACACATACAGTCAACTTAAAGGCTACAGCGTTCCCGAAAGCGTCACGGGCAAACCTATTGAAATCGGCGGTTCATGGGGCAGACTTGAAGCCACAGGCCGAGGCGTAATTCACTGCGTAAAGCAGGCAGCACAAAGAAATAACTTAAAACTCAAAGGTGCAACCGTAGCTATCCAAGGCTTCGGCAACGTGGGCTTTCATGCAGCTGAGGCGGCACAGGAGATAGGCTGCAAAATCATAGCGGTGAGCGATTCCACGGGAGGAATCTACTGTGCCGACGGCTTGAATTCGGAGGACGTCTTGACACATAAAGAAAAGACTGGCACGGTCCAAAACTACAAAGGCTGCCAAAACATTACAAACGACGAACTTTTAGAGCTCCAGTGCGACGTGCTGATTCCCGCAGCGCTGGAGAACCAGATTACCTGCAAGAACGCAGACAAAATCAAAGCAAAAATGGTTGCTGAAGCCGCTAATGGACCAACCACCCCAGACGCTGACAAAGCATTATACGAGAAGGGCATCTGCTTAATCCCAGACATTCTCGCCAACAGCGGCGGTGTAACTGTAAGCTACTTTGAATGGGTCCAAAACCTAACCCGCGAGCAATGGCCGCTGGAAAAGGTGAACCGGAAACTTGAAACAAAAATGACCAAAGCCTTTGATGATGTGCTGTCGATTGTGGAGAGAGAGGAGAGCGACATGCGCACAGGAGCCTTAATGCTGGGCGTGGGCAGGGTGGCAAACGCGATAAAAACACTGGGACTGTGGCCGTAACCAAAAGACACCGCGTGCAAATTTAGGGTTTGCTAGGGCTCGGCAACACATGATTTTTTGGTAGGTATTTGCTGGTTAGCGGTTCTTGCTTTTTAAAGGAGGAGGGGGGTCTATGGCAGAGCAACAGCCGTTTTTAGTCTTGGATGATTTAGGAGAGGCTTGAATAGGCTATTTTGGACTTAAATTCCATTTCCACAGTTCACCAGTAGCAAACAGAAACAGCTGCAACAGCATCTGCTTGTGATAACTTGCACAACCAGCACAGAGCCCATTCCACCATCTGAAAGAAAAAAGCAATCTTTGGTGCGGTGTGTTGGTTGTTGTTATGGGGGGAGAGGGGTCTACACAACAACTACTAAACAAAAAAACCAAGAAACCCATAATCACAAAGCTCAACACTTCTAGTGCAAACCCTTAAAACACCTCACACCATATCTCTTGAACCCCAAAAAGGGAAAAGATAACTGCGGTAGAGAGGGAAAAAAGGAGCATGCCAGCAAAAATCAGCACACTAGACTTCTGTTTCGAAAACTCACCCATAAAAATTATAGCAAACAGAAACTGCCCAGAAATAAAACTAGCTGGACTAACAGTTGGCCCCTACGACGAAGGCAACGAATACGAAACCTACTTTTGGGTAGCCAAAGAACTCGCAAACAATGGCCTAGTCCACATGCGAGAAGACGAAACCCTAGACACCAACAAAATCTACAAGGCACAATGGAAAGAAGGCGTACAAACTCCCGGGCAAATCTCCGAACTCCCAGACAACTTCTACCCAAAAATACGCAGATATATAACATGCATAAAAGAAGAAGCCCTAAAACAACCAGAAAAACACATAGAATGCCAAAAAGCCAAACACCTCGCCAAAGACATCGTAAACTCCAGACTAAAAAAAATAATCGCCCTAGCATCCGCACCAACGCCTGAGCATGTTCTAAAAAAATTCACAAGCGAAGAAAAAATCATCTACCAGCAGCTCAGCCAAATCATCCACCAATGGAAAAACCAGATACTGGAGCTTGAGCAAAACAGGTGAACATAGTGGCTAACGAACAAGAAATCATAGATCCACAGGAACGCTTTCTTGAGTTCTTCAAAAAAGAGAAGTACCGCCAAAGAATCAGTCAAATGGCAATAAATGGCAAAGGCTCAATCCTCATTGACTTTGAAGAACTATATGGTTTTGACGAAGCCTTAGCCCAGCAGCTCCTAAACAAACCCGATGTTAACCTTCAACATGCAGGCAACGCAGCATACGCACAACTAAGAATAGAAGACGAGCCTTATGCTGCAAAGGTAGAAAAAGTAACCGTGCGAGTAAGGCAGCTTCTTGGAAAAGAAACCCTGCGCAAACTCGGCTCCAAAAACATGGGCAAACTCGTCATGATCGAAGGTATCGTGGTCAGGGCAACCCCGGTCAGGCCCATGGTGCAAATAGGAGCCTTCAAATGCAAACGCTGCGGCACAATGAACCACGTTGAACAAACAGGACAATTCCTAAAAGCACCAGCCGTTTGTGCAGCACCAGACTGCGGAAGAGATGGCCCCTTTGAGTTCACCCAAGAAGAATCAAACTTCATAGACTCCCAAGACCTCAGACTCCAAGAAAGACCTGAAGATTTGCCGCCAGGACAGCTCCCGCGCACACTGGCAGTAAAGCTTGTCGGCGACGAAATTGTTGATGTAGCCAGGCCAGGAGACCACGTTTCCATAGTCGGCATTGTCCGAGCCTTCGCACCTTCACTTATGGGTATGGGAAAACTCCGCACCTTTATCTTGCAACTGGATGCCAACTCCATTGAGGTTTTAGGCAAAGAGCCGGAAACAGGACCAGCTTCACCTGAAGAAGAAGCCAAAATCATAGCCCTCTCAAAAGACCCGTGGGTGCACAGAAAAATCATGAGTTCCATCGCACCCTCAATCTTCGGCTATGAGCATATTAAAGAAGCCATAATGTACCTGCTCTTTGGTGGAGTATCAAAAAGCCTAACGGATGTAACCGTAAGAGGAGAAATGAACGCACTCCTCATCGGTGACCCCGGCACAGCAAAATCTCAGCTTCTCCAATACGTCTCAAGAATCGCCCCCCGGGGACTCTACACTTCAGGCAGAGGAACAACCGCAGCAGGCTTAACCGCAGCCGTAGTCCGCGAAAAAGGCGGAAGCATGAGTCTGGAGGCAGGAGCACTCGTGCTAGCCGACAAGGGAATAGCCTGCATCGACGAAATGGACAAAATGCGTCCTGAAGACCGCGTTGCCATCCACGAAGCCATGGAGCAACATACTGTTTCAGTGGCAAAAGGAGGCATAGTCGCCACTTTAAACGCCAGAACCGCAGTGCTTGCGGCAGCTAACCCGTCGTTAGGCAGGTATGAACCAAACCGAACTGTGGCTGAGAACATCTCCTTGCCGGTAACAATCCTATCACGTTTCGACTTAATTTTCGTACTAAGAGATGTACCCAACAAGGAGGCAGACGGGAAAATGTCACGGCACATCTTGGAGATTCACCGAAGAGGAGTAAGCCCAGTTGAAGCCCAAGTAGACGCTGAACTGCTACGCAAATATGTTAGTTATGCTAAGGGCGTCCAGCCTACACTGAGCAATGAAGCGTTGAACCGGCTAAGCGACTTCTATTTAGCTATGCGTTCAGCAAGCGAAACAGAAGGCTCACCAGTAGCCATAACTGCTCGCCAGTTGGAATCGCTTGTTCGCGTGGCTGAAGCCAGAGCGCGTGTGGCCTTGCGCAAGGAAGTCACCGCTGAAGATGCGGAGGCAGCCATAGCCATCATGAAGCGGTCACTGGAAGAAGTTGGTATTGACATGTCTTCATACAAAGTGGACATCGACATAATTATGACTGGAAGACCAAAAAGCATCCGAGACCGGCTACATGTGGTGATTTCAGTGCTCATGGACATGGAGAAAGCAACTGGCATCGTGGAAAAAGACCTATTGGTCACTGAATTGGAGACCAAGCACAAGATTCCAAGAGGCGAAGTTGAACGTATGATAACCCAACTACTCCGGGAAGGCACCATCTATGAACCGCGCGAAGGATGCCTAAAGAAAACCTAGCAGGAGAAAACGGTTATGAAGCCAGCAGTGGTGGTTGCAGGAACCAGACCCGAAATCATCAAGATGGCTCCAATAATTCGAGCCTTAAATCAAGCCAAACTACCATCCGTATTCATACATTGCGGTCAACACTACGACTACAACATGTCCCAGCAGTTCATCGAAAACCTCGAGTTGCCAATGCCTGATTTTTACCTGAAGATTGAGGCTTCTTCACCTGGAGCGCAAACTGCTGAAATGATGGCGAGAATAGATCAGCTACTGGGGAAAATTGAACCGTCTATTGTGCTAGTTGAAGGCGACACAAACAGTGTGCTCTCAGCAGCGTTAGCAGCAAACAAACGTGCATTACCAGTTGGCCACGTGGAAGCTGGGTTGAGAAGCTTTGACCTTCGCATGCCAGAAGAACATAACAGACGCTTAACTGACCATATATCCGAGTACCTGTTTGCTCCAACCCAGAGGTCAAGGGAAAACTTGTTGAAGGAGAATGTTTGGGGTAAAATTTTCTTGACAGGCAACACAGCCATTGATGCAGTTAATCAGCATTTGCCTTTGGCAGAAAAAAAATCTTGCATATTAGAGAAAATTCCGTTTGAAGAGTTTGCTTTGGCGACTGCGCATAGAGCTGAGAACGTCGATGATACAGCGGTTCTTGAGGCTTTCTTTGATGTTTTCAAGAAGTCGCCAATTCCAATTGTTTATCCGATGCATCCACGGACAAGGAAACGATTGCAGGAAAATAACATGCTTGCCCAAATGGAAAAGCTAAAGGGCGTGTTTATTTTGCCACCTTTGGGGTACTTGGATTTTCTTGTTTTGATGAAGAGGTGCAGGTTGATTATTACGGATTCTGGCGGCATTCAGGAGGAGGCGACTGCTCCAAGCATAAGAAAACGCGTTCTGGTGATTCGCTTGTCTACTGAGAGACAGGAGGCTATGGAGGCAGGTTTTGCCAAGGTAGTTGGAACAGACAAAAACCAAATACTGTCTGCAATAGAAGAGGCAGTTTCAAAAGAGGAAGAGTTGCCGTGTGTTTCGCCTTTTGGTGATGGCACCGCAGCAGAAAAAACAGTTGAGATAATAAAGGGCAGTTTTGCCTAGGATATGTAAGTTGTTTTTTTGTCCTCTTCTTTGCGGGTTTCTTCGGCTTGCAGAGCTCGCTTGGCTTCAATCTGCTGAAGTTTAGTGACCATTATTTCTGCCTGAGAAATTTCCTCATCCAAGCCTGCAAGGTCCAAATCAAAGTTGAAGGTTGCTTTTAAGACCTCCAAGACGCTTTTTGCTGCCAATGGGTCAGGCAGGTAACCACGGGTTTCACCTAACAAGCAGAGGGCATCAATTTTTTTGAATTTTGCCATGCCAAGGATTAGCCCTGCTGTTCCGACAATTGGGCTTCCGGTGGCGCTTAGGGTTGCGCCTGCTTGTAGGGCTTTGTTGAGGATGTCTTGGCTGGTTGCGGCTATGATGACTTTGGGTTTTTCTTTAGGTTCCATGCGGTACCCGCCTATGGTTGCGATGGTTTTTACGTTGTTTTTTTCCGAGAAGTCGAGCATGCGTTCGGCGATTTCGTATTGGCCTTCGATTGTTTGAGATTGGCTGTCGCCTGTGAAGAGTATAATGTCGTTTCCTTTGGGGTTTTGGTAGTAGTAGAAGGAGCCTCTAAGGAGCCTGACGTTGCCTTTTTTGTTAACTAAAACAAAATAGGGAAAATGCGGGGAGTACAGGTAAGCGATTTTTTTGGCTTTTAACTGTTTAATAAGGTAGCGCAGGGCTATTTTGCCTACTAAGCCTAGTCCTGGGAGTCCTTCGATTAGTATGGGATTGTTTGGTTGGATTTGAACGAATTCTTTGATGTAGGTTTCTTTCATTGTTGTTCTTGACTCCTTTTCATTTGCATTCGGTATTTGAGGTATTTATCGTCAGGTGAGAATTTTGGCGGATGAGGAATTCGGACTGGCCCACCGCAGTAAGGGCAGTTATCTGTTTTTAGGGTATATCTTTCGCAGTTTACGCATTTGCGTAGCAGCCAAACCACTATTTCTCCCTTCTAAAAGTGCCTTGTCCGCCTGCTTTGGTGATGTTTGACACGACACTTTGAGCTGTTTTCTGCAGGACGTCTTCTGCCCGTTTATAGTTTTCCGCTAGGGCTTCGACACTGTATTTTGGTGCTGCGATGACGTAGAATTTTATGTCTGCATCTTTTGGTTTTTCAGCTTTAGCCGCTTTGAAGGCTTCTTTTATGATTTTTACTCCGTTGGGTTTCATGCAGCGAATTTCTAAGACACCTTTTACTTTTACCATTTTTACGTGTATGCGTTCTTTTGCGACGTCGACGAATGCTTGGGCGAGGTTTTCAGGTATGCCGATTTCGGTTAGAGCTTCGGGTCCTTCGATTGCTGCTTTTTCGAAGCCTTCGTATAAGCCGAGTTTTTCGTCTACTGTTGCGCCTGCTTGTTCGTAGACTTGGTCGGGTGTTAGGTTGAGTTTTTCTGCTACGCTTCTTAGTAGGGCTTCGGCTTTTCTTTCTTGTTTCCAGGAGAGGACTTTTTCGATGCGTTCGCGTTTGGTGACTCTTCTGAGGGATAGGTCGATGTGTCCTTTTTCGAGGTCTATTCTTAGAACTTTGAGAACTGATTTTTGTCCTTCGCGAACGAAGTCTCGGATGTTTCTTATCCATGAAGACGAGATTTCTGAGACGTGGAGTAATCCACGTTTGTCATACTCGTCTAGTTTGGCGTAAGCTCCATAGTCAGTTACAGTCTCTATCGTTGCGATTACTAAATCTCCAGCTTCTGGCCATTGGGGCTTACGCTCAGCCATTTTTGTTTTTCAACTCTCTTTTTTATTCTAGAACTGAGAGGACTTCGGCGTTGAGTTTTGCTCTTCCGCCTGTTGGTTGGGCAAGTGTTTCTCCGCATACGTTGCATGTGATTTTGTTTACGGCGTTGCTAAAGATTAGTTGTTCGTTGCCGCATTTTCTGCATTTTACGCGGAGGAAGAGGCTTTTTGGTTTGGGGATGAGTTTGTTCCATTCTGACATTTCTTTTTTTCTCCTTTTATGGTTATTGTATGGCTAGTTTTCTTAGGCGGATGCCGTCTTTGTGGCGCATGTAGTTGCAGACTTTGCATTTTAGTCTGAGGGTTTGTTTTTTGGTGGTTTTGGCGAATTCTCTTTGCAGCGGATATTTTTGTCCGCCATAACCCTTCTTTTCGCGTTCGTGGTGGCGTTCGCCTTTTGCTAGGGCTCTTCGTTTTCCCGCCTTATAGAGCGTTACGCTGTGAGCTTGATGAGTTTTACATTTTGGACAGTAAGTCTTTACTTCTTTAGGAACATTCAAGTTGTTCACTACCAGCTTCGCAATAAAGAAACATACGCACTCTTATACTTTTTCACCTGTATAGCAGAAAACTTGTAACTTTAAGCGCTGACATCTATTTGAAAAGTAATTTAGGTCTTTTTTAGGCTTTTTTGGGGTAAAAAAGTCCTTGCTAGCTACCTTTTTCAAAAGAAAAGAAAAATTTAGCTTGCTCTCGAGTAGACACCTCCTTCAATAGAAGACGGAAATATTAGCCTTTTGCCTTTTGTGTACTGAAAACTCTTTTAGCCACAACTGCAAATGTTAAGGCTGGAGCCGGGGTGGCGGAGTGGTTATCGCGCTAGCCTCGAGATCAAACAGGAAAAAGGGCCAAATGCCAAACTATGGCAAGACAGCTAGTGGGCTTCGTGCTCGCAGGGGTTCGAATCCCTTCCCCGGCGCCACTTCTGTAACTTGCGTGTGCAGTTTTATCTACCCTTCCTTTGACTGCTTATACAGTTTGAGACTGTGTGAAAATTCTTCTGCTCATACCAGTAATCGGTAACCTTATAGCTAGAGACAATCAACGAAACCTAATGTTGGCAAGGGAATAGCTGGGGAGCGAACACATAGAAGGCTTAAACAGAAAACAAATACTTCTCTTCCCAGAAACACTTGAAAAATACGTCAGCGAAGATAACCCAGTCAGATTTATTGAAGCGTTTATAGACAGCCCTAAACCTACAAAAAAAGGCTTCATACATGCACAACCAAAAGAAATAGGCAGACCAAGGTACAACCCCAAAGACCTGCTCAAAGTCTACATCTACGGCTACCTCAACCAGGTCAGGACCAGCAGAAAACTCGAACGCGAATGCCTTTGAACTTAGGCAAAGACTAGCAAAGGGGAGGCTTGTATTGAAAGGCTGCCTTAACCGTTTTTGCGTTTGTTTTGGGCAAAGCTTTTATTCTACATATACAATATTGTTTGTATCCAATATAGGATGATTATAATATGGAAAATGTTTCGAATGCGGAAGCAGCCCTTCTAGGCTTGCTTTCAGAACAACCCATGCACCCCTACCAAATAGAGCAAGAAGTCAAATACCGCGACATGCGGTTCTGGACTGAACTGTCAATGTCATCGATCTACAAGCTGCTAAGAAAACTTGAGAAGGACGGCTTGGTCACAAGAACCGACGAGATTAGCTCGGAAAATCGGCTACGCAAACTCTACTCGCTAAGCGATGAGGGAAAAAGATTGCTAAAAGAAAAAATCCAAGCCCTCTTGAGCCAGCCAGAGCACGTGAGATGGCAAATAGACATCGGCACCTACAACTCCAACCTGCTTCCAGACAAAGAAGCGCACGCTGCACTCCTCAAGTACCGAGAAGCGCTGGAAAAAAAGATCACTGAGTATGAAGCGCTGCTAAAGTTCCTGCAAGAACACGGATGCCCAGCTTACAGGTTCGCCGTTGCAATTCGTCCAGTCTTCCTGTTGAAGGGCGAAATCCAATGGGTTGACTCATTCACAAAACAGTTAGAACTGAACTCAAAGGGGGAAACAAAAGGTGAATGATGATTATCTCGCTAAAGCAAAAAGCTATCTCGATGTACTCTGCAATGTTAAACCAAACAGGCGTGTCGGCTCTCTTGGAAACCGTGCAGCAACAGATTTCCTCATAAAAACGCTGTCTTCTTGGGGTTACACGGTTGATGCTGCTCCGTTTGAGTGCTTAGATTATGAGAGCGGAGAGGTCTCCCTGCTGAGGAACAGTGAATCCTTTGAGGTTTACATTAGCCCGTTTTCTTTGGGTGTTGATGTGTCGGCAGAGTTAGTCGTGGTTTCCACGGTAGAAGAGCTGGAAGCGAGCAGCTGCACAAACAAAATCTTGCTGATGAAAGACGAGGTATGCGCTGAGCCTTTAATGCCTAAGAACTTTGTTTTCTACAACCCTGACCACCACAAAAAAATCTACGCCCTCCTAGAAGAGAAGCAGCCAGCAGCAATCATAACCGCGACAAAGCAAAATCCGATGATGGCTGGAGCCCCTTACCCGTTTCCCCTCATAAACGACGGCGATTTTAACATTCCAACAATGTACTGCACAGACAAGACAGGAGAAAAGTTGGCGTCCAAAGCAGGCGAAGTATTCGAGCTTAAGGCAGAAGCCGAACGTATTCCAGCAACAGCTTGCAATGTGATTGCACGCAAAAACCCTAATGCAAAAAAGAAAATCGTTGTCTGCGCACATGTTGACGCAAAAGAGGATACGCCGGGAGCAACCGATAACGCTTCAGGAATAGTGGTGGAATTACTTCTTGCCGAAATGTTGCAGAACTATAAAGGCAGCCTAGGAGTTGAGATTGTCGCGTTTAACGGAGAAGACTATTACAGTGCAGCAGGCGAAATGGATTATCTACGGCGGTTCGGCGGCGACTTCGAACGAATCGCGGTTGCCATAAACATGGACGGAGCAGGATACGTTGACGGAAAAACCGCTTATTCACTGTACGGTTGTCCGCCTGAAATTGAAAAGAAAGCCCGCGAAACTTGTGGCAGCCACGGCATAGTTGAGGGTGAACAGTGGTATCAAGGCGACCATTCAATGTTTGTGCAAAACGAGCGCGCGGCAATCGCATTTACCTCCGAGAAGGCATTTGAGTTGTTAACGACGGTGACCCATACGCCTAAAGATATGCCTGAAATAGTTGACTGTCAAAAACTCGTTGAACTCGCCCAAGCACTTGAGCGCTTTACAGTTTCCTCTAAACTTTCTTTCCTCTTTTAGTAGCGCCTGTTATTAGGGTTCTTAATTGTTTTTGAGTTTTAGGATAGCGCTTTTTTTCTTTAGGTGGGTGGCGTTTCTACGGCTGCCACAAGACTGCAAGTTGCGGCGGTTGCTTTTTGGGTTTGCAGCCTTTTTCTGCGTCTGTTTGGGTGTGGGATATGCGTTTTTCTCCACATGTCATACATGCCTCCATGTTGAAAGCGCCTTCTTGTGGATGTGGATGTGCATAGCGACCCAGAAAAACTCATTGCGAATTGATAAACCGTTAAAGTGTGTGATGTTAGCTTGCCCTTTTATATTCAGCGGTTAGCAAACCAAAATCTTGCAGCCTTTCACTCGCTAGTTGCTTATCAGTGACCCGCCATCGCCAATTATCGCTGTTTCTGCTTGGGTTGTTCATCCGAGCCTCAGCCCCAAAAGATAGAATGTCTTGGAGGGGAATAATGCTCAAATTAGCCCTAGACTCTAACGCTAACTTGACAAATTCAAAACTAACCTCTGCGTGGGAAACCCGTCTTCCGATTTGCTTGTAGACGTTTTGCTTTTCTTTAGCGGTTGCTTCCTTAGCAAACCAGCCCCTCACGGTGTTTGTGTCATGGGTACCTGTGTAAACAACCGAGTTTTTGATGTGGTTCTTGGGCAGGTGTGGATTTTTCGCTGAGCCGTCAAAGCCGAAGAGAAGAACCCTCATCCCAGGAACACCCAACCGCCTAATTGCTCTCTTCACTGGGGTGTCTATCATGCCTAGGTCTTCTGCAATAAATGG